>JAOUGB010000022.1 GCA_029857875.1 Desulfobacteraceae bacterium
GGAAGACGGAGCAGATGTGTTTGTTCATCATTCTGCAATCAATGCAGTCGGTTTTAAATCCCTCAATGAAGGCGACCGAGTTTCCTTTGACATAGAGCAAGGACAAAAAGGTCCTGCCGCTGCAAATGTCACTGTGATTTAATTTGCTGTTCTGAGTAAAAAGGGCATTTCTTCTAATATTGAGGGGATGCCCTTTTGTTTGGTTTGAATTTATACCCTCCAATTTGTTAGCATTCGATACCATGCTTTAGCCCTCCATAACATCTTTTAAAAATCAACAAAATTTATTATTGATCGTTTAAAATGCACCTTGTATGATTCATATAAACCAATCAAGGAATATTATATGTTTGTACAGCTTCTTGCTATTTTTTTTAAGCAAGTTCACAAAACGATCAAAATAGAGTGTAGACTTTCCCAATGAACAGCAATCAACCACCTGGAAAAATAAAACAAAAGTTTAAGAAGTCCGTGTACGATAAACAAAGGTTACAAACCTCTATTGAAGTTTTTGACAATTTTTTAGGTTCGATTCGTGAACCTTTAGTGCTGCTTGATTCTGATTTGAAGGTTGTAAAAGCCAATGGTTCCTTTTACCAGACGTTCAATGTCAAACCAGATGAGACAGAGGGGATATTAATATATGATCTTGGCAACCGGCAATGGAACATCCCAAAGCTTAGAGAATTGCTTGAAGATATCCTTCCTGAAAATTCCCTATTCCATGACTTTGAAGTGGAACATGAATTTGAGACCATCGGCCGAAAGATAATGCATTTAAACGCCAGGCGGATTTACAGAAAGTCGAACCAAACCCAACTGATCCTTTTGGCCATTGAGGATGTGACTGACCGGGAATATTATAAAAGAAATCTTGAGGAGCTTGTTAAAAAACGAACGGCCGAACTTGTCGTTGCAAGGGAAGAGGCGGAAAAAAGAAAACAAACAGCTGAAACCGCACTTTCCGAAATAAAAAAGTTAAAAGATCAACTGGAAGCGGAAAGAGCCTATCTACAAGAAGAAATTAAACTGGAATACAACCATGAGAACATTATCGGTCAAAGTGACGGGCTCAAATACGTGCTCTATAAAGTTGAACAGATTGCCGGCAGCAATACCATCGTATTGGTTCTTGGTGAGACAGGAACCGGCAAAGAGTTGGTCGCCCGAGCCATTCACGGCTTGAGCTTGCGCAAAAATCGGGCTTTGGTAAAGGTAAATTGCGCCGCACTGCCCTCAAACCTCATCGAAAGTGAATTATTCGGTCATGAGAAAGGTGCTTTCACCGGTTCTCATTCCAGACATCTTGGGCGGTTTGAGGTCGCCGACGGCGCTACCATTTTTCTGGATGAAATCGGCGAATTGCCTCTGGAATTACAACCAAAGCTGCTCAGAGTGATCCAGGATGGCGAGTTTGAACGGTTGGGCAGCTCCCGCACCATCAAAGTCGATTCACGGATTATTGCCGCCACAAATCGTAATCTGGAAGAAGAGGTTCGCAAGGGCCGTTTCCGTGACGATCTCTGGTACCGGTTAAATATTTTTCCGATTACCATGCCGCCGCTCCGGGATCGCATGGAAGACATGCCGCTTCTTGTGGATTTTTACGTCAAAAAAATTTCCAAACGAATGGGCAAGACCATAGAAATCATTCCGATGAGCGTAATGGATGCCTTACAAACTTATCACTGGCCTGGAAATGTCCGGGAGTTGGAAAACGTCCTTGAACGTGCGGTGATTAACTCTTCGGGTCCCAAGCTGCGCCTGGTTGATGAACTCAAGAAGCCGTTCAAGGATTTAAGTACAAGCCAAAAAACTTTGGAAGCGGTTGAGCGTGACCATATTATTCGGGTGCTTGAGCAGAACCAGTGGAAAGTCAGCGGAAAAAACAGTGCGGCTGAAATCCTTGGGCTCAACCGCAGCACCTTGCGCGCTCGTATGCGTAAATTTGACATCCGAAAACCATAAATTCTCATCCCAATTTCAACCTGTCCTTATCATTTGCCACCCATACCACCAAGGATATCTGAAAAAAAGGTCATATATGACCACTTGGGCAAATATGACCTTTTTTAGATGTCTGTTAGTGACTGCCCTGAAAGTGTTTTTTAAACTAATTATTCTTATAAATCAAAATGATGGGTGACGTGACGATGAGCGTTGGAAACATGGCACAAAAATTGAACTTATAAAAAGTACTTTATAAGCAAAGGTTTCCAAAATTACTGATGGTTCTGCCAACCTTTAAAGGCTGGCATTGCCGATAGGTGGCCGCAATGATCGTAGTCAGAATAGTCATGAACGTGCTTCCGGAAAAACAGAAAGAGGTTATGCAAACGCTTTTATCAATGATTGAGTTTCCTGGAAAAGATAGTGGATATCTGAGCTATGGCATCTTCTGTGATATCGAAGACAAAAATGTTTTCAACCTGATTTCGGAATGGAAAACCCGCAAAGATCTGGACCATCATATGAGGTCAGACATATTCAGCGTTTTGCTTGGAACAAAGAGCCTCTTATGCGAACCATTGAAATTTCAAATTTTTACGGTTTCAGATTCCGAAGGAATAGAGGCTGTCAATTCCGTAAGAAAAAAAAGAAACTGATTTTCCCCGTATTAATGCGGAAAGGAGCCTGCTGATATGAATGTTCTCCTGATTTACCCAAAATTTCCAGATACGTTTTGGTCTTTCACATACGCTTTAAGTTTTATCGGAAAGAAGGCGGCCTTCCCGCCGCTTGGTCTGCTCACCGTCTCGGCGCTGTTACCAGAGGAATGGCCCAAGCGCCTTGTGGACGTAAATGTAGATAGCCTTACGGATAAAGACCTTTTATGGGCGGATATGGCCTTTATCGGAGGCATGGCGGTTCAGCGCAAATCGGCCAAACAAATCATCGCTCGTTGTAACGCTTCGAATTTAAAAGTCGTTGCCGGAGGGCCTCTTTTTACTTCCGAACCCGATGAATTCAAGGAGGTGGATCATCTTCTGCTCGACGAAGCGGAACTCACACTGCCTGCCTTTTTATCGGACTTGCACGATGGACAACCGAAAAAGGTCTACAGGGCTTCCGGTTTCTGCGATCTTTGCGACTCCCCGACGCCCTCGTGGGATCTTGTAAAAGTAAAACGATATGCGTCCATGAACATTCAGTTTTCCAGAGGATGTCCGTTCAACTGCGAATTCTGCAATGTGACGGCGTTATTCGGTCACCGTTCGCGCTTAAAAACACCTCAGCAAATCATCTCGGAACTGGACCGTATTTATGCTTCCGGCTGGCGCAGCAGTATATTTTTTGTTGACGACAATTTTATTGGAAATAAGGGCTACCTTAAAACACATTTACTTCCAGCCCTGATCGACTGGCGCAAAGATAAAAAGGGATGTGTTTTTTTCACGGAAGCCTCCATCAATCTCGCCGATGATCCGGAACTCCTGGACATGATGGTAACGGCCGGATTCGATTCCGTTTTTATCGGCATCGAGTCGCCAGATGAGGTCAGTCTTACGGAATGTCATAAAACCCAGAATAAAAACCGGGATCTCCTTGAAAGTGTCGCGATTATCCACCGTTCAGGGTTGCAGGTGATGGGAGGTTTTATTGTGGGCTTTGACAGCGACAGGCCTTCTATTTTTCAGCGGCAGATCGATTTCATTCAGAAGAGCGGAATCGTAACCGCAATGGTCGGCATGCTCCAGGCCCCTCCGGGAACACGCCTCTTTGACCGGCTTAAACGGGAAAGTCGGGTGGTCAATACCTTCTCCGGAGATAATGTTGATGGAACAACCAATATCATTCCCCGAATGGGCATAGACAGGCTTTTGGACGGGTATCAATCGATTATGAAGCAGATTTATTCTCCTAAAAACTACTACCGGCGGGTCAGAACTTTACTCAAGGAACTAAAGGCGCCTGAAATCAACCAGCCGTTAAATATTCAGCGGTTCCTTTCAATCTTTCGGTCCGCTCTCCGGCTCGGGGTTTTGGGGAAGGAGCGTTTTCATTACTGGCGACTGATGCTCTGGACCCTGATCTGCAAGCCCAGACTGATATCAGTGGCCATAACTCTATCAATATACGGCTATCATTACCGTAAAATATGCGAACGATATATTCTTTAATGCAAAACTCAGGAGGTTATTCAGGAACAATTATGAAACAATATACAACCGAACATATTAATCAAGCGGTAAACGGTATACTTAGCGGCAGCCCGATGATCATGATCACAGGTGTAGAACAAATATCCGAGGCAACGATAAACCAGCTCACGTTTATCGGGGAGAAGAAATACATAAAATTATGGGACCAATCACATGCTTCTGCCGCAATCGTCAATGACATCTTAGATATCGAACCAGGAAAGAACCGGGCACTCGTTCGTGTGGCCGATGCCGATCTTGCTCTGGCATCAGCCCTTCAACTGTTTGAGCCGGAGCCTCCGAAATGTGAACCCGGTATACATTCAACTGCGGTGGTTGATCCAACAGCAGAAATCGGTGAAGGTGCAGCAATCGGGGCCGGCTGCTATATTGGATCCCGTGTGGTTATCGGTACGAACACCAAGCTTTATCCTAACGTCACCGTACTGGATGACTCCAGCATAGGCAGTCATACGATTATATGGTCCGGTACGGTCATTCGTGAACGGTGTCGGATAGGGAATTATTGTATCATACATCCGAATGTTACCATTGGAGCCGACGGCTTTGGTTATCGACCCTCACCCGATGGTCGTAGCTTAACCAAGATTCCACAAATCGGTACGGTTATTATTGGAAATAGAGTTGAAATCGGAGCAGGCAGTTGTATTGACCGGGGTAAGTTTAGTGCTACATCGATTGGCGACGGAACAAAAATAGACAACCTTATTCAAATCGCCCACAATTGCAAACTTGGCCGATCCTGTGTGATGGCCGGTCAGTCCGGGCTGGCTGGATCCGTAACTTTAGGTGATGGCGTTATGATAGGAGGGGGTGCGCGGGTTAAAGATCATGTGACCATTGGTGACGGGACTAAACTTGGCGCAAATGCCGGTGTCATAAGTGATGTGGCGCCGGGAAAAACGCTTCTCGGGTTTCCTGCCGACGACTATCGGCAGACGTTGCGACTATGGGCAGCGCAAAAACAACTTCCTGATCTTATTAAACAGATGAAGAAAAAATAGCTGCCAGTTCCCATGTGCATGGTAAGGAGTTGGCCGTATCGTTTGATTTCAGGTACGCTGCAAATAACTTTATTTAAACATGTACACAATATATTGTGGTTCAGAGGATAGGTGTATAACCGGTGATGTTTCCAACGTATCGTTAAAATATCTGCCAAATCAGATGGTCGTATGTGTTACAAACTGTCACAGTCATGGGGGTATTTAAAAAAGGGCTCTAAAAATAGAGGATTAACTGAAAAACAAAAACAAATGAAATTCCTTATTTCCATTGTTTCTTAATCAATTTATGAGGTGATGTATATGCTTCAGATAGAAGAACTCAAGGTTGAGGTCGGCGGAAAGACAATACTGAATAACGTTAACATGGAAATCCCCAAAGGTGAAACCGAAATCCTTTTTGGACCAAATGGATCCGGCAAAACCAGCTTAATGATGGCTATTATGGGATTTTCCGGCTACAATGTAACCCATGGGAAGATTATCTTCAAGGGTGAAGACATCACCGACATGCCGATTAATGAGCGTGCTCTCCTGGGTATCGGCGTCTCTTTTCAAAGACCGCCGACTATTAAAGGTTTAAAGACAAGAGAGATCGTTGAGATCTGTGATGTAAATCGATCGGCAGATATCGAGGAACTGGCAAAAAAGCTTAATTTTACCGATTTTCTTGAAAGGGATGTAAACCATAATTTTTCTGGTGGTGAGATAAAGCGTTCCGAGCTGCTTCAGCTTATGGCCCAGCAACCGGACCTGGTTCTTCTGGATGAACCCGAATCCGGGGTCGACCTTGAAAGTATTGCTCTTGTCGGTGAAGCCATAAATTCACTCCTGTACAGAGGGGTCAAATGTCCACAAGAGAGACCCCATAAAGAAAAAATTGCGGGCCGGACAAAATCCGCACTTGTCATTACCCACACCGGCCACATACTGAACTATATAACAGCTGACAAGGGCCAGGTTTTATACAATGGAATTCTGTGTTGCGCAAAAAATGCAAGAGATATTTTAAAATGGATCAGAGAATACGGATATGAGGAGTGTGTCAGATGCTCAAACGAGATAAAGTCTTTGATATAAGTCTTGAAGACTACAAGGTTGACGCAAAAGACCATGCCTATGTTGAAAAATTGTCCCAAATTGAATCAACCGATGCCAAGCAGCTTTTAGATGTCGGTGTTGATACTGCTGAACATGATCGTATCGGCACCTTCATTCAGAAAGACAAATCCGTAATACACTGCAAAACCAGACAAGATGGCATTGAGATCATGGGCATATCCCAAGCACAGGAAAAACACGGGTGGCTTTCCGATTATATGTGGAAAAGCATATCGCCTGACACCGACAAGTTTACATTGCAGGCCAAGGAAAAACCTACCGAGGGTTATTTTATCCACGCCCTTGCAGGAGTTAAAACAAAGTATCCGGTGCAGTCCTGCCTTTATATTGCCCAAGACGGGTTTTCACAGAATGTTCACAATATCGTAATCGCTGAAAAAGACTCGGAACTCCATATCATCACAGGGTGTGCAACAGCACCCCACCTGGCAACAGGCCTGCATGTCGGCATCTCTGAATTTTATGTTAAAGAAGGTGCTAAGCTCGTTTTTACCATGATTCATGACTGGGGTAAAAAAGTAAATGTACGTCCCAGAACCGTAACCCAGGTAGAGGAAGGCGGGGTGATTATTTCTAACTATATTTCCTTAAGACCTGTAGGTTCTCTACAAATGTTCCCCACGACTCATCTGAACGGTAAAAGGGCCGTTGCACGCTTCAACAGCGTTCTTGTCGCCAGCCAAGGGAGTTTTTTGGATGTGGGTTCACGGATTGTGCTGAATGCGCCCGAAACCCGAGCAGAGATAATATCGCGAGGGATTGCATCTGGAGGATCAATTATTGCCCGGGGTGATCTGGTCGGAAAAGTTGCCGGTATTAAAGCACATTTAGAGTGTAAGGGTTTAATATTAAATGATGGTTTTATGCAAGCCATTCCAGAGCTTACCGCTCATGTTCCAGGTGTTGAGATGTCTCATGAAGCAGCTGTGGGCAAGATCGATCAGCAGGAGATAGAGTATCTCATGGCAAGGGGACTTGATAAGGAGGAGGCAATATCAACGATTGTACGAGGATTTTTAAATGTGGATATTGAGGGATTGCCGGTCGGTCTCAAAAAGAAGCTTGATAAGGCCATTTCTGAAACGCAAAGGGATATGATGTAAAATACGTTTTAAGTTTTGGAATATTGTTTTTGAGTTAAACATTTTTAGCAAACAGATGAACAATGTCAATTATATGCGTGCCTGGCCCGATAGATTTTCCATCAGGGCAGTTATTTTTTTTGTATGCCTTAATCTTGAACAAAAATTCTCATTTCTGGATGGACCCTGACTATTCACTATTTGAAACGGTCAGTTTAGGGGTTAGATGCCCTCGCTGGAGCGCCATGCAACGATATCTGCCACGAACTTGATTTTGATCTGCTTGTCAGATGAGCCCCACATGCAGCTTTTCGTTTTTAGTACCGGGTCTTCGCAGGTATCCGGTTTTCCCAGAACCCCAACAACCTCCTCGTAGCTCATTCCGATTTTGATTTTATCATAATTTTCTTTACTAACCTTGTTACATCCGACTATCGACAGTACCGAGAACATACATATCGACAGCACCACCAGTTTTATCATCGGTATGACTCGCTTCATTTGTTTGTTCCCTCCTGTAATTTTTTTCAAACGTCACATTTTTTTATTTATGAGAAAATTCTTCAGGCATCTGTACGGCCACCACTTCACCTTTGGCACAGACTTTACCTTTGGCTGACAGGGTAATGCCAACAATAATTTTGCGGCCCTTGATTTCTTTGACGTTGCCACGGAGTTCCAGGGTTGCATCAATCGGAGTTGGGGCCAAATAGTCTACATGTAAAGAGGCTGTTACAAAGCGCAAAGGCGTATTATTGTCCGCGTCCCTTCCGCTGTCACGATATTTAATTGCTGAAGCTGTGCCGGCGGCATGGCAATCTATCAAGGATGCGATCAAGCCGCCATATACATAACCTGGAAAACCACCGGTATGATAATGTTTGGGTTGAAAATGACATACGCTTTCTTCACCATCCCAATAGCTTTTTATTTGGAGCCCATGTTTATTCAGTCTTCCACATCCAAAACAACTTGCGAATTCATCCGTATAGTAATCTTGAAAGGCTTTTGAGGTCATAGCATTCTCTATTATTTGTTTTGACTATTTATTTGAGCCCACGGGGTGTTTTTCTGAATAGTCGCTTCATGGATAATCTTTTTTTAAAACGCGTGAACTCGTGGCAAAGGTTCGTAAAGAAAGAACAGGAACCAATCTTTGAAAAATCAATAGGTTCGCTGTATAATTTAGAGTTTATTTAAAGATACGATTTCGGCGTGCGCCTGTTCTTTCTAACGATCCCTAAGCCACTCAAACAGCACCCGTTTTAAAAAAAGATCATCCATTCCGCTAATATTCCAGGATTTAGTAGAGAAACTCCCCGACCCATCGTTTATTTAGAATCTGGCTCAGTATTTTTCGACAATCGGAGACCTTTGAAAAATGTTCAAATTTGTTTAAGACCAAGGCAGGCGAAAATTTTAACCACAGGCATACATAAAGTATTTCGAGGATTAAAATTTGAGCCTAACGCCGGGATTGGACAAAAGGGGGCGTTTTTTAAAGGTCTCTATCGATCTTATTATCGATATCGTATAAATGTCATTATTAAGTCAAGTGAATCTTAAGTTTAATTAAGGCATGGCAATTTTCTGGTTGATGATTTCAAAAAAAAATCACCATGGTTAAAAGGGCGATTTATGGTATGGATACAAGATAGATGTCAAAAACAAACCAAACAAACTGTTTTTGAACTGACAGAACTTGACTTGGAATGTTTGAATATCTATATTTTTTTGGTATTATGGAGCAATAATCAACAACCTTATGAGGGGGCCATCAATGGATTTTAAGTATCACCTCGAAACCGCCTGGAAACTAACGCTACAGTATATTGCACCACTGATATTTATGACCCTCGCCATGATTGTCATAAGTTTCATTACGCTGGGTATATTGGGGCCGGTGGTAATGGCCGGCTATATGCATTCCATTCTACTTTTGATTAGAGAAGGGCGGGAACCTAAAATACAGGATATTTTTTCGCACATGCGGCTTTTTTTCCCCCTTCTTCTCTTTGGTATAATTGTTCTCATTATAACCCTGATTGGAATAATGCTCCTCTTTCTGCCAGGCGTACTGTTTGTGCTGGCGATTTCATTCTGTTGTATCTACATGCTGCCGCTTATGACAGACAGAAATTTGGGCATCATCGATGCGATTAAGGAAAGCTTCTCAATGGTTACAAAAGAGCAGCTCGTGGATCACGTTGTGGTTTTTATCCTTTTTGTAGGAATATCTGCCATTGGAAGCTCCGTATTTATAGGTTCTCTCTTTACCCAGCCCTTGGCCACACTCTTTCTGATGTCAGTCTATAACAGACTCGGAAAGCCGGCTCCTGAGACACCGCCCGAACCGCCTCCAAGTCCTAAGCCCTTGAACGGACAATAGGCTGAATAAAGGAATTTCGACTATCGTATGATCTACATTCGGGACATCATAATTGTTGACAAAAATCGTATTCATTTCTTAAAATAAAAAATAAAAGCAGCAGATTTGAACCGGCTATTCACCAGATTCGGATGATTTCCCATGGTGTTTCTCTTTCTATCTCGCTCTCCATTCACAAATAATCCTGATTTCTAAAAAGAATTTTTATAGTCCTGTCACTATTCGAAGCGCTCAATTTAGGTTAACTACAGAACCCCAAACAGGGTGAAAGGAGGGCTGTATGGACACCCCTAAAATATTATTACCATATAATTTTACCAGCTATGACAAAAAGGCCCTGGATTTTGTCTGCCTTACTTTTTCCGACAAAAAAAACGCTGAAGTTACTTTATTTAATGCATATACTCCGACACCTACCATTGAAATGCGCGGCAGTCCCATTATGGAACAAATGAAGGACAATTTAAGTTATCTGTCACAAAGGGTTAAAGAACAGGAAGATGCACTTAAAACAATAAAAAACCATTTGTTGGGTAAGGGCTTTTCAGCAGATAAAATTGCCATTGTCTTTGAACCGAAAAAAAGGGATGTTGCCGGAGATATCATCGACCTGGTAAAGGACGGCCGGTTTGACGTCGTGGTATTAAATCGAAAGCCCGGAAAAATTGCGCGTTTTTTTGCAGGAAGCGTTTCCAGCAAAGTTGTGGCAGCCTTGAAAAACGCGACGGTTTGTATTGTTTCGTAAATGCATTCGCATCCATTAGAACGAAACCGAGAAAACAATATCTTTTATAAACGTTTGGAATATATGAAGGAGGAATCCCATGGTTGCCGAAGACAGAATCAATATGGACATTTATAAAGTGGTCACCCGAGCCATTGCTTCATCCGATAATCTTGAGGATATGGCAACACAATTGACTCAACTTTTGGTTGGAGCCTTGGGAATTAAAGGCAGCACCATATTTGTACTCAACCCTGCTACAGAAGAACTTGAAGTTCTGGCCAGCTTTGGGCTGAGCATTAACTATATGAATAAAGGCCCGATTTTAGTTAAAAAAAGTCTCGACCATCAGTTAAGAGGAGAACCGGTTGTTATTCGAGATGTGACAAAATCCGACCGTCTTCAATATCCGGAAGATGCCAAAAAAGAGGGGATCAGTGCTATTGTTTCACTTCCCATCAGCTTGCATGGCAAACTCATCGGCGTTCTTCGACTGTATCACTACGAACAATGGGATGTTTCTGAACGGGATCTTGATTCTTTGGTGATTTTCACCGAAAATATCGGGCTCGCTTTGATGTATACCCGGTTGCTCCAGGCCCTAAAATCCGTGAAAGAGACGGTGGACGAAGTGCATCCCATATGGCTGGATTGAAAAAATAAAATGGCTGAAGACGGGAATCGATGCAAGAGTTTGAAGTGAACTAAAGTTAAGGAATTCTGTCAATTATATAAAACCAGCGGAGCGAAGCGACACCATAACTTTAGGCACTTTAGATCACTTTAGACACTTTTAACTTGTACGGCTTTAAGCAAAACAGCCTCTTCCAGGGGTTATATCAAAGCCGGGTCCTCCCCCGCGTGGCGGGATCTAAGATGGGCCCGGATTCTTTATCCTTTTTCTGAAGATACGGTTTCAGAAAATTGTTTGCGGGACGCTTTTTCCCAATCTTCGACTTCCACGCCTTCTTCGATTTCTTCCCACCCGCTAATCATGGCCTTTATATGGGCAAAAATTGAGTGACCGGTTGTGGTCATATATACATGTACGACGATAAATGTGAGGATGAAGAATGCTCCGGCCAAATGAATCAGTGCCACGACTTTCAAAGAAAGAAAACCAAGCCCCCACGTTTCCCATGAATTATACGTCCAGTAGAAAATTCCTGTGACCATCTGGATGGGCAGCAACATTGCTGCCAGGGAGAGATAGGTCAGTCGTTGTAATGGATTGTGCTTGGCGCCTTTTCGCTTTGGCACCGGGTGCGATTCGCCTTTAAAAATACCAAAGCTGTAATAACGGATGACCGCAAACAACTTTTTGGTGGTGGGAACATACTGTTTCCATTCACCGGTCGTAAACACCCAGAACACGAAAA
Organism: Desulfobacteraceae bacterium; assembly: GCA_029857875.1. GTDB lineage: Bacteria > Desulfobacterota > Desulfobacteria > Desulfobacterales > UBA11574 > UBA11574. Next base: position 11,864 of record JAOUGB010000022.1, read on the forward strand.
AGGCAAAGGCAATCAGCCAGGTAATACCAACAAAATTATGTACCTCGACCGCCCGTTCGAATCCTATCAGTGAGTAGAGCCCGTGGATTTCAAAACCTGTTGTGAGTAACAAAAAGATCAGAACCATTTGAAGCCAGTGCCAGAAACGCTCGTAGCGGGTGTATAGATAGGTTGTTATCAGTTTTGTTGAATGTATCAATTACTCCTCCTTCTTACGACCATTGGTAAAAATTCTGCCCAGAGCGTGGAGAACAATGCCGCCAAAGGAACATAGAACAATGGCCCATCCGGCAATGTCGACAGGCTTAATTCTGTCGCGTCCCGGCATATAAAATCCTGTAAGGCTGGCCAGACGGCTTTCAGGCCTTGTGTGGCACTGATTACATTCCAGCGCTTCTTCCTTGGGAGCCACCATATGGGTGCTGGGAAAAACATAGCCGGTTTCTACAAAGTCAATTTTGCCGCTGAATGGAAGATCAAGATATTTTGCGCCCCGCTGAATGGAATCCTGCCAGTCGAAAGTGGTCCAGTATCCATGTTCTCCGGATAAAAGCGGCGTGACCATTGTTTTGTTTATCGTGTCATACGGCTGTTTGCCCAAATGTACGTTAAAGGGAAAAATACGAGCATTTTTGTCATTGCGATCTCCATCCGGCCAGGCCAGTTTCACCAGCTTGCTCGGATCGATAATATCCTTGGCCGTATCG
>JAOUGB010000487.1 GCA_029857875.1 Desulfobacteraceae bacterium
ATTTTTGAGGTTAGAGAAAGGATTTAAAAACTTCACAAGACCTACAAAACTTCATTTTCTCTTTCCAGCCCTTGCATGCGTCACCACAGCAAATGGTTCCGTTAATAAAAAAGCATAATTCTCCAGCCCGAAATTCCCAGGTCGGGCATTGTAACTTGGTGTCAGGGGGACATTTTTTTATAATCCAGCACGGCTTTCTGCCTTTTGGATTTCCATTCATTCTGGACAGCAGGAAAAACATCTGCCGCTCAACATGTGCCGGTATGTTCCGCGCATCTTGCTCATAGCTGTGAACAGCTTTTAAAGATACACCTAAAAGTTGGCCCATTTGTTTCTGTGTTTTGTTTAGCTTCTTGCGCAATTTTTTAAATTCTTTACTATCCATCTTAAATTACAATACCTTATCTTTAAAAATTAAACAAGAGTCATTGCTACTACATTGTAATATTTTAATCAAGCGATATGTGTATTATTTCGAACGGTAAATTTTGAATTGAATGAAATGGGGTGAGGAAGGGATATCTTGCCATCACTGCAAGTTCAAGCATCTAAATTTTCTTTACATATATCCTATTTCTTACAGAATTGCAAAAAGGGTAAATATTAGATAGACAATTCTTCTGGTAGACCAGTTGCTTTTCATAATGTACCTCATTCCATTTTGTTATCCAAATTGGGTTTTCCTTCCAATAAAAAAGCCGAGCTACACCTTATGTGACCTTGACGATGTCACACTCGACAACTCGGCTATCATGTCAACTTTTCTTTTAACTAATTATAGTGACCTACGTATGCGCCACATTTAGAATTGAAGTGATCCATGGCTTCATCTGGAGAATCAAAAACAAGCCAATCTTTCCTAATTATCGTTCCGTATTGTTTTCGGATTCGTAGGATTTCAGTGTTACCATAGTATTCAAAAAAATCGCTATAGGTAGGGTAAATCTCATATTTTCTCATTTTATACCTCCTTGTGATTGAAAAAATACAAGCAACGGAGCTTTGTTAATATTAGGAACACTCTTTTATATAAACACACTTACAGGCTATAAATCCTAACCTATTATAATTGTGATAGGCACATTCATAAACAACAATATATAGTATATTATACTCAGTATTATACCACAATGTGATATGTCAATAGGGGGTATGCTTCATTTTCGTAGGGATATATCCTACAATGTAGGAATTATCCCTGCACTCAACCCAAGGGATAGGCGCGTACGGCTGAAAAGAACGTCTCTGCCTAAGGACTAACATGGGGGAAAGTGGTGGGCTTGATTTTCAATTATATTCTTAAAACATCAGTTCCCGAAATAGAAGATTTCGAACCGAAATCAATGTTGTGACTTCTTGCCAAGACCACAGATCCAAACACGTCAATTTCCTGTACATATATCCTATTTCTTACAAAATTGCAAAAACGGCAAATCCCGAAAAAGGATCTGCCTTTAACTTTGGTTACTGTTGGTTGATTATTCCTTAAATCTCCGTCTAAACCAGACAAGCCCTAGAAAACAAGAAATGAAGAAAAGCATTAATGCCACTGTTGATAGAGGGCCAATTTTCAGAGCAATCCAGCTAACACCCACAAATGGCAACAGACTTATGCGAACCATCGCTCTCAGGCTGTCATGTTCTGCGATAAAATCAGCTATAGGCGGTGAATAGTTGTAGTAAAGACGAACCAAGCTCCTTCCTGCGGCATTGTCAAACAGAAAACGGTCACGGAAATCACGCAGAATCTTCACATGTGGTTCCATCAATGAACCATAGGCTGCAGTGGCAATGAAACAACCTATGTCATTGCTATCATTGCTGCTGATATTTTCTGTTGGAAGCTGATTAACAGCAATTCCTTCCATAAGAAGTACTTCGTTGGAATCGACACTTTCCGATCCATTCTTATCAAACGCTCTTACGACAAAATAATACGTTTTAGTTTCATCCAAATCATAAATGGTACAAAAAGAATCAATAGATTCCCAGTAAGGGTTTTCATAATCATAGGGATGATTTATCTCACGGTAAAAAGCCCTGAAACCGGCTAAGTTTGGATCATTATTTGGGGTCCATTGGAGCGTAATATCAATCGCATAAACAGTTGTTGCGAGGTTAAATAATAGAAAAATGAAAGATAGTATAAACTTCATCTTGTTGTGCATACTTGTTTATTATTGACATAATTCCAGCAAGATCTTTGAGTATCGAGCAATTTACCAATATTTTGGATATAAAATATTTAGATGATTTATGTACATATAGAACATAGAGCAATTTTCATGCCTTTATCCACCCCATTGTGAAACCATAAAAATAATACATAAAATTCAGGATATTATACAGTTTTTCAAACACCAAAGAATCGAAAAACTTCAGTTTTCGTTAAAATTTGCCACAAGTAATTGATATTTTTTTGTCACACAAAAATTTTATAACGATTAAATTAAAACGAAATCCAACATAGAGTATCAGATAGGATGGCCGGGGTTTATTTTTGGAGGTCGGGTAGAAGAATTTTTGAATTACTTGAACTTTTTAATTGAAGTCCACAGAGATTTGATTATTATTTTGCCTGAACCTTCAATTACCAAAAAGTGAAGGTTTAAAACCGAAATCATAAAAAGTACAGATTTCTTGCCAGTCTATCAACCATTCACAACAACAATTGATATGCAGATATCATATTTTCCTTATTATTGGTTCAACGTCTTTTACTGGTCTCATATTTAACCTAAACATTTTAACAGAATTCAGGTTCAAAATCCTTACAATTCATACATACGGCTTTTGCTTTATAAAAAATATCGCCTGGATATGTGCCCCCAACATTAATTAGTCTTTTAAGTTTTTTTAACGCCTCATTGTCTCTTTTTGTACATGGTGAAGTATAGGAATCAAATTTTTTGCAGTTCAGAGGTTGTTTGTCCATTGTAGCCCCTTTCGATTACCATTGTAGAAGAGAACCAATAGCTACACAAAAAAGT
>JAOUGB010000488.1 GCA_029857875.1 Desulfobacteraceae bacterium
TTCAAGTCCCGTTGGTGATTTGGGGACCCGGGATACAGGCGGAATGAGCGTTTACGTTCGGGAAATGGCCAAAGAATTGGGCAGAAAGGGCCATCATATCGACATCTTCACGCAGCACAATGTCGGCAATTACGATCCGGTCATACATTTATACGACAATGTTCGGCTCGTCCATTTATCAGGGGGAACTCACAAAAATATCGCCAAATCCTCTCTCTATAAGGTTTTGCCGAAACTATTTAACGAGTTGGAATCCTTTCGAATCAAGGAAAACATCGCGTATGATATCATCCACAGCCATTATTGGCTCTCAGGGGTTTTAGGGCTCAAGCTCCAGTCATCCTGGAATGCACATCACCTGATCACGTACCATACCATCGGCGCTGTGAAAAACTTAACCTGTCCAACTGAAAATGCGTCCGAATTACGGCTGACAAACGAAAAAAAACTGGCAAAGCTGTGTGATCAAATTGTCCTTCCCACCCAAAAAGAAAAGGAATATTTAATCCAATATTATAACGCACCTGTTGATAAAATCAGGATTGTTCCGTGTGGCGTTAACCTTGAACTTTTCAAGCCATTGGACAAAACATCTGCTCGCCGGGATTTGTCATTTTCTACAAATGATCTCATTATCCTATATGTGGGACGATATACGCCTATTAAAGGACTTGACCGTTTGTTCAAAGCTTTTCGAAATCTTGCGCATCTTTCCCATCTTCGTCTGGTTATGGTGGGAGGTGACGGCGAACACTCCCCCATGTTGAGGCAGTTACAATCCAAGGCAAAGGCGCTTCATATCGAAAATCGCGTGATGTTCGTCGGAAGAGTGGATCAGGAAACCCTGCCACAATATTACAGTGCTGCGGATGTTCTTGTTGTGCCGTCATATTACGAAAGCTTCGGTCTTGTGGCGCTGGAGGCATTGGCATGCGGGACGCCTGTGGTGACCACTTCGGTGGGCGCAATGGAAGATATTGTAAAAGACGGCATTACAGGATATGTAGCGACGGATTCGGATCCTCAAAATTTTGCCGGGTGTATCGAAGCCATCTTGCAAAAGCAAAACGGTTTCTCACCCTCAAAAATTCGGGCATCCGTGTCCGAATTTACATGGTCAAGGTCTGCTTCTCTGTTACTTGAAGCATACCGGGCGGTATCAGCAGATAAGAAAACATTATGCTGATTCTCCAAATGCAGACCGCTTCAAATGGACCCAAGGTGAGATCGGAAACGAAAGTCACGGGTCATTGAAAAATATCGAAGAAATAACTCTAACACTTAAAAGAGGGGGTTCATTTTGTTAAATAGATCTGAAGTAATGGTAATTTCAGCACATCCGGATGATTCAGAATTCGGTGCCGCAGGTTCTGTTGCCAAGTGGACCCGAGAAGGCAAGCGGGTTGTCTATGTGGTGTGCACCAGCGGGGACAAAGGCACCGACAGTCCGGATATACCCCCCCAACAGCTTGCAAAAATTCGAGAAAAAGAGCAGAAAGAGGCTGCGGCCGTATTGGGTGTCTCTGATGTCGTTTTCCTTCGATATCCTGACCAGGGACTCGAAGATAGGTCCGATTTCCGAAAAGCGATTGTAAGACAAATCCGAACATACAAACCGGATGTGATTGTCACATCAGATCCTTACAGGCGTTACATCTGGCACAGAGACCATCGCATCACCGGCCAGGTAGTATTGGATGCGGTCTATCCCTATGCCCGTGATCTGTTGGCATATCCGGATTTAATCGAAGAAGGGCTCATGCCCCACAAAGTGAAAAAAATCCTGTTCTTCGGAACAGAAGACGTCAATTTGAGAATTGACATTACCGAAACCTTTCATCTCAAACTTGAAGCATTGCGTTGTCACAAAAGCCAAATTATCCAGCTTGGCATCCCTGATCTGGAAAAATGGCTTTGGCAGCGATGTCAGAAAATGGCCGAAGGCGAATATTTTGAGATTGCCGAAGCATTTCATCAGGTGGAGCTAGCCTATTGACCTTCATCATCAATCACATTCTATGTTAAAAGCAGAGCGAAATTAACACGACATGTGGATTGCTGGGTTAAAATAGGCGATTGACGGGCGTTCATCTTTTGTACTCGTCGAATAAGAAAATGTGGTAATTGACGAGACAGCCGGATATTCTTTTAAGATACCAAGGGTCGTAAATTTTTTCTTGTTAAGAGGCGTTGTGGACAAATGACTCGCCCACAGCATTATGAATAAAATAACGTCGCCATGTGTTACTGCAACAACATGTTTTCCGGAACAGGTGCGGCGCGTTCTGGATAAAAACTTTTGAACCCTTTGCAGGATGTCTACCGGTTGTTCATATTTCGAATCGACGCCGGTATAAACATCTCCGGCTTTTAAATCAACAACTTCCGAAGACTTACCTTGAAACGGTGTAAACACCTCTGTGATTAAGCTCGATTGCCTCAGTTTGAGATGGGGATGGTAGTGAAGAATTTCGATTGCTGTCTGGCGGCAGCGAAGCAGAGGGCTGCTTACAATTTCGTCAATGGTCAGGTCCTTTAACGCCAGGGCTGTGCGAGCCGCTTCAAGACGACCTTTTTTGCTGATGGAAAAACCCGGTAGACGGCCATAAAAAATATTGGATGGATTATTCACGCTGGCATGTCGAACCAAAGAAATGCGCGTAGCTGCATGTTGGGGAATCATTCCGGTTTGTATCATCTGGCCTCTTTGAAACCCGTTGAAACATGTGAATCTTTGTTGTGGGAGCTTATTTATTTGAGATAAAATCTTTGAGCAACAAAAAGGCCTCATCATCGACATATTGAACCGGTGGGTGTTTACAATAGTAGGCTGAAGGTGCCTCTAATACACCACCGAGATTTCTTTCGATAGCCAGTTTGCATAACCGGATGCAGTCGATGGCAGCACCCGCAGAATTGGGCGAATCCTCAACAGACAATCTTAGTTCAAGGTTCATTGGTATTTCACCGAAAAGTCTGCCTTC
>JAOUGB010000489.1 GCA_029857875.1 Desulfobacteraceae bacterium
ATCAACTCATGGTTACCCCAAGTTAAAGAAATATCCACATTTCTACGGCCAATTCGGTACGGCCTGGCAAAAGCAGGTTAAAGAATTCGCTGATTTTCCAGGCGCCATTCTGATGACCACCAATTGTATCCAGCGGCCCAAAAATGACTATAAAGACAATCTATTTACCAGTGGCATGGTTGGCTGGCCGGGTATTCCCCATATTTCGGATCTGAATTTTAAACCGGTCATCGATAGAGCCCTTGAACTTCCAGGCTTTGAGGAAGACCACGTCAAACAGGAGGTTACGGTCGGTTTTGCTCGAAATGCCGTTCTCGGTGTCGCAGACAAGGTCATCGAAGCCGTGAAATCCGGAGATATTCGACATTTCTTTCTGGTGGCCGGTTGTGACGGTGCCAAACCGGGACGAAATTACTATACTGAGTTCGTAGAAAAAGTTCCCAAGGATTGCGTTGTTCTGACTTTGGCTTGTGGCAAATATCGTTTCTTCGATAAGGATCTGGGCGATATCGGAGGCATACCACGTCTTCTGGATGTGGGTCAGTGTAATGATGCTTACTCAGCCGTTCAGATCGCTTTGGCGCTGTCAAAAGCCTTCGATATGGAGGTCAATGATTTGCCGTTATCGCTTATCATTTCCTGGTATGAGCAAAAGGCAGTTTGCGTCTTGCTGGCTTTACTTTATCTTGGCATCAAAGGCATCCGATTAGGGCCTTCCCTGCCGGCCTTTTTGACACCTAATGTTCTGGATACTTTGGTGAAAAATTTTGACATCAAACCGATTACTGAGCCGGATGAAGATTTAAAGGCCATTTTGGGATGACTTCAATTGGCAGAATTGGCACTATGGAAGTAATCGAATAAATTTTTAGCAAACAAATTAATCATGAAGGATTGAATGACAGAGTCTGGTTAAGAAAGGCGGTATACGCGTTACGGCATGAGTTGTTCTGTCTTTAGCATCCTGTAAAACCCAAATTCCAGTGCATAACTCATGCTGCAACGAACGAAATAATCTTTATATATTGGATGGTGATCATGGATTGGCTATAATTTGGAAGGAATACGCTCTTCGCGTGATCGTCAATCTGCACAGATCACCGTGCATTAGTGCACAATTTTTTGTGCAGGAATTTCCGAAACATTCTATATTAGTTCTGGCACACACATTAAATTGGAACCTATCTCAGAAAAAAGGAGTTACAGCAATGACTGAAAAAAAACATGTTACTGTTCCAAAAGACACACGGGCATATTTTTGTGCAAACTGTGGAGCTGTCGCACTGAACGCCAATAATATTTGCAAGGTTGAGGGTATGGGTAGAAAGTCGGACTGGTGTGGCATTAAAGGATCAAAGCCTCCGAAACACTGTCATAACAAAGTGAATAATGAAAGGTGGCAGTGCCGTAATTGCGGGTTGACATCTGTAAATTCGGAGCTGCTTTGTGAACCTGAAAAGCTGGATCTTTCTCAGTGATCTTTCAACCATCTCAAGAATAACACTTAAGGCCGATAACTAGTAATGAAACATAAATATTAATTGCTAAAATATTTGGAATATTATCTTTTCAATAAGGGCAAATCCTTTTTTTTGGGGATTTGCCTTTTTTGCAATTTTCTAAGAAATACGATATTTGGAATGGAAGTTTAAACGCTTGGCTCTCTGGTTCTGGCCAGAGATGCCATAAATTAAGGGGAGAATAATTCCCGAAATTTCTGTAGGTTAAAATAAATACTCGCCTCAAAAACCTTCTGAAATTTGTTCAAACCTTAAAATACAGATTCAAAGGAATCCTTTCTGCACGTAAATATGGGAAGGGTTATTAATCATACAATTAATTTTCGGCATTAATTAACAAACGTCTATGTTTTGGAATATCTCCCTTTTGATTCTTGGACTCGCTGCACTTACCTTTGGTGCTGAAGGTCTTGTCCGTGGCAGTGCTTCTTTAGCTATCCGATTTGGTCTTACACCTCTCATAATCGGCCTGACCATAGTGGCCTTTGGCACGAGTACACCGGAACTCGTTGTGAGTTTAGGTGCTTCATTGAACAATCAAGGCGATATTTCTATTGGAAACGTAGTTGGGTCTAACATATTTAACATCGGCATCATACTTGGACTCACTGCCTTGCTCTGCCCGGTAAAAGTGAGTCTTCAAGTCATTAAGAAAGATGGACCGATCATGATTGCCGTGTCGCTTCTGTCATTATTTCTTATAACTCGAGGCACCATATCCAGATTAGAGGGCATTGCACTTTTTACTGCGCTTGTTGCATACACGGCCTACAGCATTTGGTTGGCGAAAAAAGAGGTGTCCGCTGAAATCGAGCAGCAATTCCAGGAGGGGGTTCCTTCCCGATCAAAATCTTTGTATTTAGATTTATTGTTTATTGTCGGCGGGCTGTTACTTCTTGTCTTTGGTTCTCGCCTTCTGGTTATATCAGCTACAGATATCGCCCGTCTTATTGGAATAAGCGAGGCAGTTATAGGTCTCACGATAATAGCAGCAGGAACGAGCATGCCCGAACTGGCCACTTCTATAGTCGCGGCATTAAGACGTCAGCCAGATATAGCTGTGGGGAACGTTGTTGGATCCAATATTTTCAATATCCTCGGTATCCTGGGAGTGGCATCCATTGCAAAACCATTATCTGCAACTGGAATAACAAAATTAGACTTGTGGGTAATGGTGGGTTTTTCTGTTGCCTTACTACCGCTTCTGTATACGGATTTAAAGCTTCAGAGATGGGAAGGAGGATCGCTGCTTTTCGGTTACACTCTGTATCTATGGGTCTTATGGCCTTCAGTTTAATTATCATACAGATTAATGGACAGCCTGAGCCGAATAAACGGTTGAAGAAAGATCGCCATCTCCACTGTTCTCTCTTGAAATCTATTAAACCGAATCGTTAAAATGTTAGATATCCAATATTCAAATGTGGAGTAAATCTGAGATAACTGCAATGATGTCACA
>JAOUGB010000490.1 GCA_029857875.1 Desulfobacteraceae bacterium
GGGCACCTGCTGTAAAAACTGTGCCATGGGTCCCTGTCGCCTGCCCTTGCCTAAGGCTGGGATAGAAGGTGAGGATACCCGAAAAGGGTTGTGCGGTGCCACTGCCAATACCATAGCGGCAAGAAACTTTGCCCGCATGGTGGCAGCCGGCTCGTCAGCACATTCAGATCACGGCCGATCCGTGGCCGAGGTCTTTTTGTCTGTGGCCCGAAAAGAGACTGAAGATTATAAAATCAAAGACCCGGGCAAACTTTTGGCTATAGCACCCCACCTGGGTGTTGCCACCACGGTTGAGAAGGATGGTGAAGTCCTTGATCGGGATTTTGACGAAATTGCCCTTGAATTTGCTGAAAAAGCAATCAATGAATGGGGCAAGCCCGAAGGTGAAATTCTGTACGCAAAAAGGGCACCCGCGCCTCTTTATGAGCGTTGGAAGAAACTGGGGGTTCTTCCCAGAAATATCGACCGCGAAATTGTGGAAATCATGCACCGCACTCACATGGGTGTCGACCAGGATTATAAAAACATCGTCAAACAGTGCACCCGGGCGGCCCTTGCTGACGGCTGGGCCGGTGCTATGCTGGCCACAGATCTCCAGGACGTTATGTTCGGCACGCCGTCTCCGTTGCAGTCCGAGGCCAATCTCGGTATTATGAAGGAAGACCATGTCAATATTATTATTCACGGCCATGAACCGATTCTGTCCGAGATGATCGTAGCCGCTGCCCAATCCAAGGAGATAATTGAGTATGCCCACTCCAAAGGGGCCAGAGGAATCCAACTGGGGGGCATCTGCTGTACGGGAAATGAAATTCTACAGCGCCACGGCGTACCCCCTGCAGGGAACTTTCTCCAGCAGGAGCTGGCCATTATCACCGGCGCCTGTGACGCCATGGTGGTGGATGTTCAGTGTGTATTCCAAAACCTGGCCAACGTGGCCAAGTGCTTTCACACCAAGCTGATTACCACCCACCCCATCGCCAAGATGGAACAGGACAACGTAATTCATATCGAGTTTGACGAGCATCATGCCATGGAAGATGCCATACGAATCGTTAAGATGGCCATCGACAACTTTAAGAATCGTGGCGCCGAGGTGATGATCCCGAAGCATAAGGCCGTGCAGATCGCCGGTTTCGGCGTGGAGTCCATCGAGTATCACCTGGGGGGAACCTTCCGTGGATCATACTATACTTTAAATGACAATATCATCAACGGTCGCATCCGGGGTGTGGCCGGTGTGGTGGGCTGCAACAATGCCCGGGTCAAGCACAATGAGGAACATGTCATAATTATCAAGGAACTGATCAAGAATGACGTGCTGGTTCTGACCACCGGATGCAGCGGCATAACTCTGGCGATGCACGGACTGCTGACGCCGGAAACGGCCCAGGTTTTCTGTGGACCGGGGCTGGCCGAAGTGTGTGAAACCGTGGGTATTCCACCGGTTCTGCATCTGGGTTCCTGCGTGGATAACACCCGCATTCTGTTGGCGGCAACGGAGGTTGTAAAAGCCGGCGGGCTGGGTAACGACATCCAGGATCTACCTGCAGCCGGAAGTGCTCCGGAATGGATGAGTGAAAAGGCCATTGCCATTGGACAGTATTTTGTTGCATCCGGCGTGTACACGGTTTTTGGGTATCATATGCCTCTGGACGGGGCTCCGGTATTTAGAGATTATCTGTATAATGAGCTGGAAAAAATTTACGGCGGAATGTGGGATTGTGAACCGGATCCGGTGAAACATGCCCATAAGATGATCGCCCATATCGATAAAAAGCGCAAAGCCCTGGGCATCGACAAGGCCAGAGACAGAGTCCTCATGGACATGGCGGATCGCCGGGAAATGGAGGCCAAATATCAGCAAGCTTAACAACCAATGTGTGACCGCAAGGTCTAAATACTAATAAAAATTATAAAAAGGGGATTTCTAATAGAGATCCCCTTTTTAGTACTCAGATCGGCATGGCTGCTGATTGAAAAATGTTTTTCGGGATAAGGTCGATCAGAATTGGAAGATGATCGGAATTCAGGCCCAATCGATTCAGCCTGTCCGACAATTTTTCCGTATCAATTTGTTCTAGCTCATGGTGTGCTTGAAATTTTGACATCAATAGATCGGCAAGATACACTGTTGTAACAAGTTCTTCGTCTTCAGTCGCGGTTTCGGGATTATGGTGGTTTGCAATCACATTGATCAGATTGTTCGGCAGTGTCCATAACTTACCCAGCCGCATTCCGGCTTCAGTGTGATCTATACCGAACTTCAATTTTTCCGCTTCACACAAATCACCACACTTTTCCTGCATATATCTATAGAAAAAAGGGACGTTTGCCGCCATAACCTGATCCAGTGGAATTTTTCCTATATCGTGCAAAAGGCCGGCTGTATAAGCAATATCAGGTGCTGCCTTCTTGGTAAAAACGGCAAGTTCTTGAGCAATCAGGGCAGTCCCAATAGCATGCTGGAAGATTCCCCCCTTGCACAGGGAATAACCTTGAGATGATTGGGGGAAAAGCGATTTGACAGATGCCGTAACGACGAGTTTTAAAAGGCGCTTTTCCCCAACCAATATTAGTGCTCGATCAATGGAATCGACGACAGTTTTTAGTCCCATGACAGTTGAGTTGCAAAGATTTAAAACTCTTCCGCTGATCACTTGGTCCTGACGGATTTCACTCCCAACCTCTTTCATTGTATAATCATCTCTGTGTATCATACGGATGACCTTAAGCGCCACCTGAGGTATTGGCTTAATTCTCTGAATCGCTTCATCAATATTGAAAACAACATCGGTTTGAAAAGGGCTCGTTGACGGCTTTTCAATTTGCCATGTCGGTTCAATGGTCGTGTTCCAGTGATAAAGATCGAGGCTCATTTTGCGCCCAGAATATCCCCCGGTTTCATATTCATTTATTGGAATTCCCTGATCATTAAGATACACTTGAACCACTTCGGCTGTTCGTCCTCCA
>JAOUGB010000491.1 GCA_029857875.1 Desulfobacteraceae bacterium
AAAATGGTCTATTCGGAATACCTGGTGTTCTTTAAAATACCTGCCGATGCTCTGGTTCAGCTCAACGGCGGTTTTCAGATTGCGGCCAAAGGGTTTTTCGATCACCACCCGTGACCAGCCGTTATTGTTTTTTCTTTCATTGCCTAGTCCCGCCTGTCCCAACATGTGAATGACCGGCTGATAAAGGGTCGGCGGCAGGGCCAGATAAAAGATTCTGTTGCCTCGAGTACCGTGCTTTTCATCCAAATTTTTTAAGAATTCAGAAAGATTTGAAAAAGAATCCAACGGCTCATAATCGACGGACCGGTATGTCAGGGCATCGGCAAAACCGGGCCATTTGGCATGGTTTAGAATATTGACGGCATCCAAAGCATTTTTCATTCGGTCTTTGAACTGTAATTCGCTCATTTTTGTACGACCGCATCCCACAATTTGAAATGGATCGGGCATCCCATCATTGACGTACAGATTGAAAAGCGCGGGGACCAGTTTTCTGGCGGTCAAATCACCTGTGGCTCCAAAAATAACGATGGTGCAGGGTTCGCCATGCTCAACCCCTGTGCAATCCTTGGGATCAAGTCCCAGATCCGGCGCCTCGGCTTCGATGGTTATGCTTTGAGAGCCGTATATATGTTTGTCATGATCATCCATGGTATTCACTCTTTTCACTATTTAAAACGATCGTAACACTTTAGTTTTTTGAAAACAGATCGTTTGTAAGTTTAGTCCTTTGAAACAAATCGATTTCAAAGGAGCTTCAGGTATGATTAAATTTTTGACTGGAAGCTGTCTGAGTGGATTAGGGATCGTTTTGAAAGAACCATAGGCGATTTAACTTCATGGATAAAACCCCCTGTTTAAGCAGAGACCTTTATAAATAGCCTGGGCAGGTTCTTTCATTACGAGCCCTTATCCACGAGGCTTGTCCGCCTCCGGCGGGTTTATCCGCCTTTGGCGTGATCTTTCATCAAAAATTTAATTATACCTGAAGCGGTAATGTTTTCAAAAGACCATAGTGTTAACCTTTTTTATTTTTTGGGATCACGGCATGTCCGCCGAATTCCCGCCGAAGGGCTGCTAAAACTCGATCCGAAAAAGGATTGTCCTGGCGTGAGCGAAAACGCCGTAACAGGGAAAGGGTGATGACCTGGGCCGGCACTCCGGTTTCCAAAGCCTGTTGGATGGTCCATCTCCCCTCTCCGGAATCTTCCACATATCCTTTAATGTCTGAGAGTTTTTCATCTTTCCTAAAGGCATCTTCTGCAAGTTCCAGAAGCCACGATCGAATCACACTCCCTTGATTCCATAGATGCGCAATATCGGCATAGTTAAAAGATGTTGCGTAATCGGATGCCTCCAAGATTTCAAACCCTTCGCCATAGGACTGCATCATCCCATACTCAATGCCGTTATGCACCATTTTGACAAAATGTCCGGCGCCTGAAGGTCCGCAGTACAGGTAACCATCTTCTGGGGCCAGGGTTTTGAATATAGGTTCCAGAAGATGGAATGTCTCCTTATCTCCGCCGACCATCAGACAATACCCGATTTTAAGCCCCCATATCCCTCCACTGACACCGGCATCCATGTACCAGATATTTTTGTCTTCGAGGTATCCGGCCCTGCGGATATCGTCTTTATAATAAGTATTTCCACCATCAATAACAATATCTCCAGGTGAAAGAAAACCTTCAAGCTCTTTTATATGGTCGTCCACTGCCTGTCCGGCCGGAAGCATGATCCACACAATGCGGGGCTGAGAAAGTTTTTCGGCCACGTCTGAAAGAGAATACGCGCCAATGGCGCCGTCTTTAACCAGCTGATCTGTTTTTCCTGAAGAACGATTATACGCAACCACCTCGTGGCCGCCTTTTAAAAGCCGTTTGGCCATGTTCATTCCCATTCGTCCAAGGCCGATCATCGCGAGTTTCATTTTAGACCCCCATATTTATTTTCCATTCAAAGACCAATCGTAATTAAGATATTTGATCTTAATGGAATTCTTTTTAACTTCCAATTCTTTTTTCAAGTTACCATCGGCATATTTCAGAAAAAAACCGATGACATCATCATTAAAATCCTTGCTGAACCATGTAAAGATTCGACTGACATAAAGGGTGTTCCCTTCAAGATAATTGCGTTTCGGGTTGTTGATAAACGCCCGTGTTGCATCATCTAACTGTCGATCCAAAGTGCTTCCGAGAAACGGTTCGGAGGCGAGGAAGGGACAACTGAGGGCTGCGCAATTAATGGCAAAATGGACCCGGGGATCTTTGAACCTGGGCCGAAGAATATGGTGCTCGATGTCATCTAAAGTGATAACATCCCCGTCGATGCGACAAATCTTCTTTTTCCACGGAGTCTTCAGAATGTTTCCCAGATCCTTGATGGATTTAATCCCGGGGTATCCGCTCAAAATCAATTTGATGGTCCATGCATTATAGGCGTTGATATAAAAAGCAAACTGTTCATTTCCGGAAAGACTCTTGGAATCAACATTCTCAAGAATTTTAAGGTACTGATCCAGTTTTGATTCTTCCATTTTAAATCCTCGATAATCGACGTTCCCCTGATGAACATACTTCTTTAATAGGTTAGCATAAATGCTGTGATCCACAGCAGTATCGGACCGGCTGTTTGATATAAACCCCATGGGACCGTGAAAAATGACACATAAAAAAATGATGACGATGTATTGTCGTATTTTCATAATCACTCCTGAATGTTTTGCTGTTTTTTATTTTCTGTCGTTTAAATTTTTGAATCCTTACATCACCCCCGATTTAAAAAAGCGATCCATTTGGGACGATGGACAGTGTGTTCATCGTTATCCGGCACGTAACGAAACGTCATGTTCAGACAATATTTAAAAGTAACACCTTCGCCTTTTGAACAACACTGCCGCTTCAGATATAATTACATTTAAAGTGTTATCCATGACAGGCAAGGTGTTCAGGTGAA
>JAOUGB010000023.1 GCA_029857875.1 Desulfobacteraceae bacterium
ATAGTCGCTCCATGGATAATCTTTTTTTAAACCGCGTGATCACGCCGGAGGCGGATAAAACTCGTGGCAAAGGTTCGTAAAGAAAGGACAGGGTTAATCCCCGTCATATTCCTGGTAAATAATGTGTCCGCAGGATTTACAATGTGACGCATTTTCGTCATGGTAGCGGAGGCCGCATCCCGGACAAATGACTTCTTTTTTTGTGGCAATGTGTAACCACTCCTTGACGAGACGACTCACTTGCCAGGGTATGAGGATAATGCCTGACAGTATCATCAGCACGGTGACCCATTTTCCTGCCTCGGACATGGGAATGATATCTCCGAATCCTACCGTAGAAAGCGTTACCACAGTGAAATAGAACGCATCTCCAAAAGTCTGAACGTTTGGGTTTATAGCGTTTTCGACATGAAAAAAGAGACCGGAAGATATGAAAAAAATCATGAATATGGTTAAAAAGAGCTTGATTACATTCAACAGCCGGAGAGTGATGGTGCCAAAAAAAAAGTTGGGATCTGCCGTGAACCGCAGAAACCTGAATATCCTCAATACACGGATCATCCGGATCACCCTTAAAAATCCGATGTTGGGCGTAATGCCGAACAGGGGAAGCACAAGCAGAGAAAGGGTCGGTACAATGGCGATAAAGTCAACGATGCTGTAAACATCAATTAACTGCCTGAGTCTGTTTTTCGCACCGTAAAGTCTTGCAACATATTCAGCGATGAATAAAAATACAATGATAATCTCTGTGTTCCACATCAAATTTTTAACTGCCTCGGACACGGGATAGGTCTCGATTACAAAAATAGCGCAGATGACGAGATTAAGAAGTATGATGAAAATATCAATTGCCTTACCCAATGGTGTCTTGCAGTCAATCAAATAAAACTGGATGGTTTCCCGGAAGGTTCGGGATGCGGTTTTATTTTTGTTCTTTGGATAATTAATTGTCATGGGTTTTGCAGGTTGTGTTTCTTTCAACAATGTTTCCTTTGGACCTAAAGACGATGTTAACCGTTGCAGTGCTTTCGAAATGGTAAGGCAGGCTTATTGGGCGATTCCAATTTGTGCATTATGGTTTACCGGTTTGCCTTTTTAATGCCGAGCTGATCCAGGGCAATAATCCATTTACAGATATTGGCCGATCCTTCCACCATGGTATAGGTTGGCGTATCCCGATAAAAACGGGCCACCGGATATTCGGTTGAATAACCATACGCTCCCAGAATCCGCATGGCATAGTTGGCACACCTGGTAGCGACTTCGCCTGCAAAATATTTTGCCTGTGCCACATCGAGACCGTTGTTCAGGTTTCCCTGATCCTTTGCCCAGGCCGCTTTGTAAACCAAAAAACGGGCTGCTTCAATTTCGGTGGACATCTGAGCGATCATGTCCTGATTCATTTGAAACTCGCCGATGGGTTTTCCGAACTGTTTGCGTTCATTGCAATATTTTAGCGATATTTCCAAACATGCCCGTGCAACCCCAACCGCACCGGCGGCTGCCGAAAGCCGGGTTTGATTAAGAGACCCGAAGAGAATCCTTGCGCCGTCTCCGGGCTTTCCAATGACATTCTCCTTGGGGACCTTTGTATTGGTTAAAAATATTTCGCCGGTGGGAGATGAGTGGGACCCCATTTTTTCTAACACCGATGTTTTAACACCGTTAAAGGTCTTTGGTTCTACGACAAAGGCCGAAAGACCTTTGGAGCCCTTATCCGGGTCTGTATAGGCATAATAGATGATTACATCCGCAACGTCTGCATTGGAGATCCATGTCTTGGAACCGTTTAGACACCAGTGGTCGCCCTTGTCTTCAGCGGTGGACGTCATGGCCATGACATCGGAACCGGCGTCAGGCTCTGTTATGGCAAATCCGCCCAGATATTCGGCGTCGACCAATTTGGAGATGTATTTTTGTTTTAAGGTTTCATCTCCGTATTTACAGATGGTAAACGCACTTCCAAGACACTGCATGTTGACCTGAACCCGGAGAGAACTGGAAACTTTTGCGATTTCTTCGGTAACGATCATGGCTGCCAGCCAACCCATGTCTTCTCCACCATATTTTTCAGGAATGACCGTTCCGAAAAAGCCGAGTTCTCCCATGGGCTTGATGGCTTCTTTATATGGGAAATAATGGTTTGCATCCCACTCATCAACATAGGGTGCAATTTTTTTGGCCGCAAATTCAGAAACCGCCTTTTTCAGCATCTGAAGTTCTTTAGATAACGCAAAATCCATATGACATCCTCCCAATCAGAAACCGATTTCAATTTTTTTAAAATGATGTTTTTCTTAGGTCTCTAATCTTTTGTTCCAACTCATGGTAGCTCGGTTTTATGGGTATTAAAATGCACTCAACCTGTGTTGAAAAGAATAACGGCTAGGATACGATGGATTTAGTTTTTATCTCATCGTCGTCGCCTGTTGAATTTGTGGTGATTGTTTCGATTTGATGTAATTTGTCAAACACTTGCAGAATAACATCCGAAGACCGGAATCGCAATTATTTTTCTTTTAGATCTCATCCATACCGTCATTCTCTATCAGGCGCGGAGATACAGATAAAACCGAGGTATGACATACCTATTGCCGCCGAGAGAACGGATCCTGTCAGGATCGCAATTCTGGCATAATTGAGCATTTGAGGCCCGGAAAATGAAAGGTCGGCAAGAAACAAAGACATGGTGAAGCCGATTCCCCCAAGCATGGCCCCTCCAAAAATGTGCGACCACCTGACTTCTTGAGGTAAGGAAGCAATCCCGGTTTTAACCGAGAGATAGGAAAAGAGCATGATTCCTATAGGCTTTCCGAAAACCAGACCAAAGATAATGCCGATGATTACCGGATTTGAGACCAATTCCGAAAATACGATATTGTGAAAGGTCAAACCGGTATTGCCTAAGGCAAAAAAAGGCAGAATTAAAAGTGCAACCCATGGATGCAGGGCGTGCATCAACCTCTGAAGGGGTGTTTCCACATCATGACAGGCCATTTCCAGCGCTTGAACGGCATCCATGTGTTCCTGATTCAAAAGGATTGAATAACCACAACTTTGTTCCTCACATTCAAACTTTTCCGTTATTTTCTTTACGTTTTGCAAAAAGTTGTCGGTATCATACCTTCCCCGGGCCGGTATAAAAAAAGAAACAATCACACCGGCGATGGTGGGATGAACGCCGGATCCCAGAACAAAAAACCAGACGGCAAGTCCTAAAATGGCATATATGAGTGTCTGTCGAATCCAGAGAAAATTTGCGACAGCAAGTCCGAAAATCAAAAACAGGGAAATGATAAGATAAGACCAGACGATTTCCTTGGTATAAAAAATTGCGATAATGACGACTGCACCCAGATCGTCGGCAATGGCAAAGGCTGCCAGAAAGATCCTCAGGCCCACAGGCAATCTGCGGCCGAATACGGCGACCGCCCCCAAAGCAAAGGCGATATCCGTTGCAACGGGAACTCCCCATCCGCTTATGGTTGGCAATCCGGCATTAAGTGCCGCATAGATCAGGCCGGGTACAATCATTCCTCCCAGCGCGGCAATCACCGGCAGCAAAGCCTTTTTGGGGGTCGCGAGCTCTCCTACGAGAATTTCGCGTTTAATCTCTAAACCCACCGTAAAAAAGAACAAAGACATGAAACCGTCATTGATCCAGTGGACAAGTGTTTTGCTGATATGAAAATGTCCGAGGGCCAAGGAAACTTCGGTATGCCAAAACCTGTGATAGGTTTCCCCGATGGTGGAATTGGTCCAAATCAGGGCGATAATCGTCGCGGTAATGAGCAATATACTGCTGGCAACTTCTTTATTGAAAAATCGTTGAAAGGGCTTTAAAATTTGATCAGCAACCAGTTGCCGGGTGGATTTTATGTACTTGTTAGGGTTTAAAGGCATCATTCCTTTTTTCTTTAGATAGAACCGACATTTCGTTCTTATTCTGAAAAATTGATCTGAATTTGCTAATCTTTTAAGTGGCCTTAAATAAAATTGTGCTGTCTGATCCTTTATGGCGGAAGATGATTCTTAAAAAGACATACATTTATTATTCTCGACAACGCCAGATCTCTTTCATTCGGTTTTATGCTTCACGTTGTCACATATCATATCAACGGCCTTTTCCACCGATATTTTCCCCATATCTATAACTAGATCATAAAGGTGAGCGGCATTCCAGTCCTCGTTAAAGTATTGTTTGATATAAGCCTTTAAATCACCTTCTTCTCTGTCAATAAAAGCTTTTGCAGCTTTGTGATTCAGATTTTCAGCCTGCATAAGCTTCTTTATTTTTAGTTCATTATCTTTTATCAAACGGACATGAAGCGTATCCGGTTTTTCTTTTAAGAGGCACTGGCTTCCCCATCCAAGAATGATGACGTTACCGGCCTCATATACATTTTCAACCAACTTTTTGGTGACCTCATAGTAGTTCTTGTCGTCCAAACAACCGTGTTCACGGTCAACCACCTTCTGGACAATAGAACATGTATAGCGATCGACAAAACGAAGAATCCGTGACTGAGAAGTTTTGTGAAACGTTTCCGCTTCACTTTCAGATATATGGAGTTCTTTAGCAATATCAGCAACTAAATTTTTGCCGATGTATTCGTAACCAAGTTTTTCCGCTACCAGTGATGCGACCTTTTCTCCTTCAGTACCAAATTCTTTGCTAATGGTAATTACTGCCATGAAACCCTCCTTTTACCCAATCAATTCGTTGCGTCGATGCTTTTCTTAAAATTAATTTTTCAAGTTTTGCATGAAAAATCTTTAACGGACTTGTAAACGTTTTGACCTTAAGCACAAACAACCTTCCATATCTTCAATGATCTGGCATTGTCAAGAGGTTGGATGGTAAGTTCTTAATAAAGGTGGACCTGGCATGTTTACTTTAACTTTCCAAATACCGACACCTCTCTTTCACAGAGTCAGATCCTGTTGCTTAATTGGTAATGAAGTTACACGGACTCAACGCTGATGATTTCCGGAATTAGCTTCTTAATATACCGCTCTATGCCCTGTTTGAGTGTCATCTGGGACATGGGACAACCGGCGCAGGCGCCCTTTAATCTTACCTTGACAATATTATTTTCCACATCAACAAGCTCCACATCTCCACCATCTGCCTGAAGAGATGGTCTGATATCATTTAACGCTTTTTCAACTTTTTCTTTCATTGGATTTACGCTCCTTATTTTGTTGAATTCGAATTCCTAAGCTGAGCGTTTCAAATTTTTGAAATGTTTAATTTAACCATATTTTTAAAGTATTCTGACATTTTGAATTTCAATAATTTGAAACCCTACGGGATTTCCAATTTCACCGCATCTACTACGTCAGATGCCGTTCCGCATAGACGACTATAGCGAAACAACATCTTCCTTGTATCTGCGGTAAACTTGAAAATCGCACAACTTAGGTAATTGTTTCAGGGGTTGAGGAGTTTTTTTCAAAGCACTCCATTATATATGTTTTTCGAGGACCGGCCGGATATCCCCTGGCGTTAATTGGACAGGAATCCTTCCTGCCAAAAGTTTCTCTTCATAGGTCGGTTTTTTGACCTGGTAAAAAATGCCAATGGGAATCTTTTCACCCACTCCGTAAGCCCATTCTCCGGCCTTGACAAAAGCTGCTTTTCTATCTGAAACATCATGATCCTTTGGAGAGAACTCGTACACCCTTTCGTTGTAGAAATCATAGGTATTAAAAAAGGTGAAACAAGGTTGAAGCACATCAATAAAGGAAAATCCTTTATGGTTGACTGCGGCTTTAATTAAAGACTGAAGATGTTTTGTATTTTTCGTATACCCTCTGGCGACAAATGTGGCGCCGGAAGACAGCATGAGTTCAATGGGATTTAATGGGTCTTCGGGGCTGCCTTCCGGAGTCGACCGCCCTTTAAACCCGGGAGGGCTGGTGGGTGTAAACTGACCGGTTGTGAGACCGTATACCCTGTTGTTGTGAACGATGAAGGTTAGATCTAAGTTTCGCTTGGCACTGAAAATGAGATGTTCAATACCTTCACCATAAGCGTCTCCGTCGCCGGCAAAACCGATCACCGTCAAATCCGGATTGGCCAGCTTGATTCCGGTCATCGACGGGGGAACCCGGCCGTGAATCGAATAAAAGCTGTTGACGTTGATATAGTCCACAATTTTAGCATGACATCCGATTCCCGAGACGATAGCCACTTTATTGAGATCGAGTCCATCTTCTTCAAAATCTGCTAAAGCCTTTTTGATGGACGTTAAGATGCCGAAATTGCCGCAACCGGGGCACCAGGTATTCTGGGCATAGGTTCCCAGTTCTTTAACGGTTGTCATGAAAGCACCTCCTTTACATTATCGAGCAAAACATCTACGGTAAATGGCCGTGCGTCAAAACGTAAAATCATATCGTCAATACAGAAACCGTGACTGGATATAAGTTTTGCCAGTTGTCCGGTGGCATTGACTTCTACGTCTATGATTTTATCAGCGCCGGTTAGGGCTTTTTTTAACGCATTTACCGGCAAAGGCTCCAATATAAGGGGCTGAACCACTTTAAGATCTAATGCTTCGGCCACTTCTATACATGCCCCTTTGGTGGAGCCCCAACACAGGAGGACGGTTTTTGATTCAGGGTTTCCGTATATCTTCACTGTTTCATATTTTTCAAGTTCATCTTCAAGGGTTTTTCTTTTGCGCAACCGTTTCCTTTGCATCCGGGAAATTGCCTCAGGTTCCTCAGTGGTAATGCCGATCTCATCATGTTCATAGGATGTGGCTTTAATGATTGCCGACGGATTTCCCGGAAAGGCCAACGGTGAAATGCCGTTTTGAGTGTCCAGGTATCTTTTGTATTCTCCCTGGTTGTTCCATAAAAGTGGCTCTTCCGGTTTAACCTTGTCCAGATCGGCCTCAAAGCTGAATATACTCTCGCTCAAATGCTTGTCGGACAGCACAAAAGCCGGAATCTGAAATTTCCATGCAAGGTTCATGGCCAGTCCTGTGGTATAAAATGCCTCCTCAGCATCGCCGGGTCCCAGTACCACCCTTAAAATTTCCCCATGCCCGGCATGGACAACAAAGGCTAGGTCACCTTGCATGGTGTATGTAGGAACACCGGTACTCGGACCGGGTCTCTGAGCTTCCACGATGACCATGGGAAGTTCACCCTGTCCGGCCAGGCTCAATGCTTCTGTCATCAATGCAAACCCTCCGCCGGAAGTTCCGACCATGGCTCTTGCGCCGGCATAGGCGGCTCCCAGTGCCATGAGTGCAACTCCAATCTCACTTTCAGGGTGTACCGTAACCACTCCCAATTCGTTTTCTTGGGCAGCCAGATAATGGAGAATGGCCGATGCAGGAGTCATGGGATAGGCAATGTACATGTTCAAACCGGCCTTGACGGCCCCAAGGGCAATGGCTTCATTGCCGGAGACCAGTGGAAGGGCTTTTTGATCCAGTTTTGTTACAGATTTTGAAGGGTTTTCAATCCGGTCGTAAGCATGCTTGACAATTTTGAGATTCAGATCGATTTCATGCTCTACGGCATCCTTGATGACTTTTTCCAAAACAGACCATTCAATATTTAATACACCGGCCAGTGCTCCGATGGCCGCGGTATTTCTCATAATCGGCTTTCCGTCGAACTTTTTGACAATGTCCATAAAGTCGAATCCTATGCCTTCGGCATCCGCTTTTTTGGAATCATAGAGGATTATCCCGCCGGTATTGAGTCGATGTTTATGATTGTCAACGGCATCCTGATTTAAGGCTACAATGACATCGACCATCTCTTTGTGCGCAACGATTCGTTTTTCCGAGGCCCTGATGATGGAAAAATTGTGACCGCCACGGATCAGAGAGGGATAATCATCATAGAAAAAAATCCGATAGCCGATTCGATTCAGAAGTCGGGCAATGATGTGACCGGCCTGCCGGATACCATCACCCGCTTTACCGCCTACAAGAATCGATATCTCTTTCATGATGTGCCTCCTATGGTTGTATAGGTGACTGTTGATATTGCAGGATACGATTTAGCGTGCTATTTATCTTAATATAATTCCACACTGTGGCATGTCAAATCTAATGTTTTCGCAGGATAAAAAGCTTTGGGGCCAGATTTATACCGTGTAACCCTGACCCCGTTTAAATGTAATCAATCATCTTCTATGATAATGGCATCGGCGCCGCATTCATCTGCAGCCTGCCTAACCAGCGCCTCGTATTGTGCGGGGACTTCATCCACCTTAACCATAGACTTCAGTTCGTCTTCATCGTATTCGAAAACTTCAGGACATAAGTCGTTACAACGCCGATCTCCCATGCAATTTTCGGTGACTTTTACTTTCATCTTTTTCTCCTTTTTCAACAAATTTAAAGCCGTTGGGTTAAGCAAACTTCTGACCAATGGCTTTCCCGTAATCTTGGCAGGCACGCGCCCCTTCATCAGTTTTCATGACCTGTTCTTTCAGATTTAATGCACCCAAATCAACCATATCCATTTTGAATACGTAAAGCATGGTGTCATATATCATGTCAGCAGATTCCCCACTGTGGGTGTAAGACCCGAATGCGCCCCCCATCTTACCCACCAGATTGGCTTTTTCTGCCAAGAAAAGAAATGTTTTCATGCCTGCGGTGATATCCCGATGATAAGTGGGACAGCCGAATATAAAACCGTCGTATCCTCCCATATCCTTTTCATCTTTTATTTCAGAGATTTTTTTCAGCTCCGCGATGTTTCCAGTGAGACGGACACCTTCAGCGATATATTCCGCCATTTTTTCCGTAATTCCAGTTCTGCTGTAATATCCGATAAGTACTTTCGCCATTTTCAACCTCCTTATTAAATGTTTAATGTTTGTGATATTATTTAATCCACCTTGGAAAAAGCCTTGATATTGGCGCTGCAAACCGGGCATGTTTCCGGAGGTTCATTTTCACAGGTATAGCCACACACAGCGCAGACATAATAGCAATCCACGGCTTCAGGATTATCAAGACTGTCCAGAGCCTTCTGGTAAAGACCGGCATGGATTTTTTCAACTTCATTAGCAAAGGTAAAGCTTCTTTCGGCTGCTTTTTCTCCTTCTGATTGTGCTGCGTCGATCATTGCCGGATACATACTTTTGAACTCATGGGTTTCACCGGCAATGGCCTCTTTGAGGTTTTCAGCGGTTGATTTTACTCCTCTTAGAACCCTCAGATGTGCATGGGCGTGGACGGTTTCAGCCTCTGCAGCCGCCCTGAAAAGGTTGGCAACCTGAGGATAACCTTCCTGATCGGCCTTTTTTGCAAATGCAAGATACTTTCGGTTGGCTTGGGATTCCCCGGCAAATGCTTCCAGTAAATTTTGTTCTGTTTGACTCATACAATTCCTCCTTTTTATTTAATTTAGTCTTCCATGGTCAGTTCATGGTTGATATCAATGCAACCGATGACGCTTTGGGCTCCGGGGCACAATTTCAAATAGGATTCCAGCGCATCTTTTGCCGCTGTCCTCTTTTCTTTTGGCAATTTAAGCCAGTAACTGACGTTAATGCGTGTAATTTTCAAAACACCGTCGACGTCTTCGATGTCGCCGGTGACGATGGCTTTAAACAAATCTCGAAAGGTCCGAATCTTTTTGCCGGCCAGCACCGCGGCCAGTGTGCCCATCATTCAGCCGCCCACAGCACCGACAATGTGATCTAATGTTGCCGCATGTTCTTCTTCCGGATCAACTTTATAGAAATTTTTGATTCCCCCGTGGACCCCGTAATAGACTGGTTCAGCAAAACCCTTGATCACGGCTTTCCGGGTAGGCCCCATTTCTCTCGTGATCGTAATATGTGATGTGTGGACAATTTCACCCATAATTTCCCCCTTGATTATCAGTTTTAGTCAAATTGTCACCCCGCACAACAGGTAAATTATATTAATGATTTTAAATGATATATGTTAAGACCATCATATGGGCAATGGTTCAAGTCGATTCATCAATGGATCCGCATGCCCATGATCGGCCACAGAACGTAAACTGCAAAACCGGTTACTGCGATCAGCAAAATACTGGCCGGTATTCCGTATAGAAAGAATTCAGCGGGTGAAAACTGTCTGGATTCATATGCGATGGCATTTGGAGCGGCGCCGACAAGCAGCAGAAACGGCATTCCTGACGTGACCAAGGATGAAAAAAGGATGACATCCGGTGCGACACCGATATAAGAAGTAAGCACCAAGGCAACCGGCAGGGAGATAGCGATGGCCGCAACGTTCATTAAAAAATTGGTCATCATCATAACGAAAAATGCAATACCCATAATAAAGAAGAAACTGCTTGAATTATGGAATATCATCAACCATTTTATCGCAAGCCACTTGGCTGCACCTGTTTGCCAGAGGCAAAAACCCATACTCATGGCACCTGCAAAAAGCAGGATGATATTCCATGGTATTTCTTCAAGATCATCGATATCCAGGATGCCTGTAATAAAAAAAAGAATCGTTGATGTTAAGATAATGGCGGTTTTATTGAGCATCTTAAACGCCGGAAAAAAGGAACTCAGAGACATTGCCAGAATACAGGCAAAGACGATGAGCAGGGCGATTTTTTCTTTTTTGGTGACCGGTCCCAGCTTTTTATTGAGCTGTAAGGCCCTTTCTCTTAACCCTGGAATAACGCTCTTTTCGGGCTTGAAGAAAATCATAAAAAATATCCACAATAAAAAAACCATCAGCCACCCGATGGGGAGCATGTAATAGCTTAATTGGAAAAATGTGATGTCCTGGCCAATGACGTCATTATAAAAACCTATGGCAACCGCACCCCGTGCAGCTCCTAATAGCGTTACAATGCTTCCTGCCCCGGCGACATAAGCCATGCCCATAAAAAGCCCCTTGCCAAACTTTGTTGCTTGGTCTTCTTCTCCATAAAGCCCGTAAATCGAAACAAGGAGCGGAAATATGGTTGCCGCTACAGCTGTATGGGCCATTATGTGAGTCAAAGCTGCGATCAACACAAAACAGCCGAGATAAATCATGCTGGTTTTTTCGCCGACGATCACTAGCATCTTATAGGCCATCCGTTTGGTGAGTCCTGTTTTTGTAAAAACCATTCCGATGACGATAGAGGCGAAAATAAACATGACCGATGGGTCCATAAAGTCCGTGAACGCCGCCCTGGCCGGACGGATAAGAAAATAGACCTGAAGGACGCCAATGGCAAGGCTGGTGACGCCGACAGGTACGACTTCAAAAACCCACCAGATTGTGGCAAACACAGATATCGCCAGAGCGCCTTTTCCCTCTCTGCTCAATACAAAATGTTTTCCGGCCGGATCGATGGCGTCTGACCACGGTGGTGCATAATACACCAGTGCAAAGAGAAATATACCGGCAACAAGAAAAATAAAATGTTTTGCGTTAAAACGACCGTTGTTAATCTTTAATTCAACATCTCCTGCCATAGATTATTCCAAAAATTCCACTCTCAGAACGCATTAAGAAGATACGTGCCGGACAGTTAGAGTTCACAAACGGAAAGTGTTTGTACAACCTCTTTGAACATATCTGTTTGTCTTAGAATCCCCACAATTTTTTTACCCCGGGTTACCAGTAAAGACTGATGATGCTCCAGAGCCAGTTGATGTATGGCTTCACTCAGGGAAGCGTCTTCCGGAACATACTCTCCTTCGGCTGGAGCCCAGACCAGTATTTTGACTTTAAGCCGGCCCGCACTTCTGCAGATATCAATTAAAGGTTTGTCCCAAAATCCGCATTGACTCAACATCGGTTTTAAATACTGAGAACTGACGCCAAACCTGGATAGGGTTTTGGAATCGTAGATCTGTTGTCCTTTGGGTTCCAATGCTCTGAGGATATCCAGCTGACTAATTTTGCCGACAATTTCTCCATTTTCGTCAGATATAAGAAGGATTTTATGAGGATAAATCCCCTGCTCATACGCTTTTTGAGCTTTTTCAAGGGCAAGGGCGGCCTCATATAAATTGGATTCAATGGAAATGGTCTCATATTCTGATATGGGGATCATTAAATCTTTTACAATTTTATTTTTCATGTTGCGTCTTCCATGATAAATCTATTCATGAGCCTGCTGATTAATGGTCTTTTCATCCAATTTCTGCGTTATGCTCAAAAAATAATCCTCAGAATATCAAACATATGCTTGTGGTTATTTTTTTCGCAGGCCTTGATCTTGAACAAAAATCCTCATTAATCAACAGACTCATTCATGCTTTTCCAGAAAACGGACCATAGATTCTTTAATACGTTTACCAACTTCAGACGATAGTTGAATTGAAAGGTCCGAGTCCTCGCTGTTTTCGGAATACAGATTCCTTTTTTCGAAAGTGATCGATGATTTTGTGTTTAAGAATACCGGCAAGCCAAGTTTTTATGGATAAACTGT
>JAOUGB010000492.1 GCA_029857875.1 Desulfobacteraceae bacterium
TTTCCCACCAACGACTGTGCCATGTGAATCATCTCGCCCAAACTGGTCGAGGTCGGCCGGCATCTCAACATCGAGCTTCTGACATTGTCGGAAGTGGAAAGTGTCTCCGGAACAGCAGGTGATTTTGAAATCAAGGTGGTTCAGCACCCGCGTTATGTAGATGTGGATAAGTGCATCGCCTGCGGCCTTTGCGCTGAGAAATGTCCCAAAAAGGTCATCGACGAATACGATGCCGGACTGGCCAAACGAAAATCGATCTATGTCAAGTATGCCCAGGCCGTCCCCTTAAAATACGCCATTGACGACAACTGCATTTTTCTTAAAAAAGGAAAGTGCAAGGCCTGCGAAAAATTCTGCCCCTCCAACGCCATTAATTTTGAGGATCGAGAAAAAGAAATCACGCTGAACGTCGGAGCGGTGCTCATCGCCCCGGGCTGCAGTGTGTATGACCCCGTTGTTTACGATGTCTATGGATATCAAACATCTCCAGATATCGTCACCAGTTTGGAATTTGAACGTATTCTCGCCGCCACAGGACCCTATAGCGGCCACCTGGTAAGACCTTCCGATCACAAAGAACCGCAAAAAATCGCCTGGATACAGTGTGTGGGATCCAGGGATCTTCATCCCGGATCACAGCCCTATTGCTCCGGAGTCTGCTGTACCTATGCCATCAAGGAAGCCATCATCGCCAAAGAACACCAAAAGGGTGCCCTTGACACGGCGATATTTTACATCGACATCCGGACCCATGGAAAAGATTTTGAACAATACTATAACCGGGCCCGGGAAACCGGCGTCCGATTCATAAAATCGAAAATCAGCAACATCCTGCCGGTTGACGATACCGGGAATCTTGCCATCGGTTATGTGAACGAAACCGGGCAACGGATTCAAGAGACCTTTGACATGGTGGTGCTGTCCGTGGGGTTTAATGTTTCAGCCCAGGCAGTGAGTTTGTCCCAAAAACTGGGGATCGAACTGGATCCGTATCAGCACGCCGTCACCGGCAGTTTCGAACCGGTGCAGACCTCTAAACCCGGCATCTTTGTGTGCGGCACCTTTGAAAGCCCAAAGGACATTCCCCAGTCGGTCATCGAATCCAGCGCCTGTGCGGCCATGGCAGAGCAAATCCTGGGCGAATCCCGGGGAACTATGGCCCGGGCAAAAGAAATGCCGAAAGAAACTGATGTTCAAGGAGAACCCGCGCGAATCGGTGTGTTCGTGTGTCATTGCGGCACCAATATCAGCGGTTTTCTGGATGTTCCGGACATTGCCGAATATGCCAAAACCCTTCCCGGCGTGGTCTTGGTCGAAGATAATCTTTTCAGTTGCAGCCAGGACACCCAGGAACAGATCACCCAGGTCATCAAGGAACAGAATTTGAACCGGATTGTCGTGGCCGCATGCACCCCCCGGACCCATGAACCGTTATTCCAGGAAACGGTCCTCAATGCCGGGATCAATAAATACCTGTTTGAAATGGCCAATATCCGCAACCAATGCTCCTGGGTCCACAGCACTGATAGAGAGGCTGCCACCCAAAAGGCCAAGGATCTGGTTCGCATGGCCGTGTCCAAAGTCGGCCTGTTGACGCCGTTGTATGATCCTGAAATCGACATGAACCCTTCTGCTCTGGTTGTGGGCGGCGGGCTTTCCGGAATGACCGCTGCCTCTAATCTGGCAAAACAGGGGTATTTCACGCATCTTGTTGAAAAAAGCGATGCTCTGGGCGGACAGGCCTCGAATCTATATGAAACCTGGCAGGGGGAAGATGTTCAAGCAAAATTGGCCGGACTGATCAAGGACGTGGCATCCGACCCCAACATCAACATTTTGACCCACAGTCAGGTCAAAAAGGTAGATGGTTTCGTCGGAAATTTTAAAACTACCATCGACATTGGCGGAAAGGAACAGGTCATCGATCACGGGGTGGCCATCATCGCCACCGGCGCACAGGAATTCAAACCTGATCAGTATCTTTACGGAAAAGACCCCCGGGTAATGACCGGACTCGAGCTGGATCGAAAATTCATCGACGAGGATCTTGCCTTGAATGACATCCATTCAGCCGTCTTTATCCAGTGTGTGGGCTCGCGGATCAAACAAAGACCCTATTGCTCCAAAGTCTGCTGTACGCACTCGGTAAAAAACGCACTCACGTTAAAAGCACTCAAACCTGAAATGGATGTCTTTGTGTTGTTCAGAGATATGCGCACCTATGGATTGCGCGAAGGGCTTTACCGTGAGGCCCGCGCCAAAGGGGTTGCCTTTATACGTTTTGACGTTGATAAAGAATTAACGGTTTCCCAAGACAACGACACATTGGCTGTCCGGTGTTTCAGCACCATGTTTCAGCGGGAAATCGAAATCAAACCCGACCTCCTGGTTTTGGCCACCGCCATTGTAGCGCCGCAAGACAACCCTGTTGCCACACTGTTCAAGGTCCCGCTAAATGACGACGGATTCTTTGTGGAAGCCCATGTCAAGCTCCAGCCCATCGATTTTGCCACCAAAGGGGTGTTTGTCTGCGGCCTGGCCCATGCGCCGAAACCTGTGGACGAAGCCGTTGCCCAGGGGCTGGGAGCCGCATCGCGGGCGGCAACGTTTTTGTCTAAAAAGAAAGTGTTCGGCAACGCCATTGTTTCAAATATCGATGACCGGCTTTGCAGGGGCTGCCGAAAATGCCAGGAGGTCTGTCCCTATCAGGCCATCGGCTTTTTGGAAGATCGCATCCTATGTGAGGTCAACCCGGCCATTTGCACGGGCTGCGGCTCCTGTGCGGTAGCCTGTCCCACGGGTGCGGCGTCAATTTTTCATTTTGACGATGAAAAAGTACTGACCATGGTAAAAGCAGCCTTTAATTGATTGATGCGTTAAACTTGCCCTTGAGTTACCAAAAAGTACTTTGGGAGATCATATAGGAAAATAACATAGATAAAGTTGAAAAATGTTTTT
>JAOUGB010000493.1 GCA_029857875.1 Desulfobacteraceae bacterium
CCGCATTATATGGAACCGCGGCGGTTTTGCTGAGCATTCCCCTTTACATGGTCGGAATGCTGAAGATGGGGGCCGGGGGGATTGCGCTGGCGATTTCACTTTCAGCTATTTTTCAAGTCACCCTGCTATACGTTCTTTGGAACAAAAAGAGTGAAAACAAGGATAGTCTCAGGGTGTATCGGTTTTATCTGCGAACGATCCTGTTGAGTATCCCGTTGGGCCTGTTTCTGGAATTTTTCAAAGGAACCGTCCTGTCGGGCTTCGATTCGACCACCCTTGGCGGAAGCCTCGCAGTTTCAATGTTGACGGCCCTGGTGTTTGTGGTCATCGTTGTGTCGGCCGGATACTTGCTGGGCGTAGCGGAGATCAAGGAGTTATTGAGCCGCATCTTGAAAAAGATCAAAA
Organism: Desulfobacteraceae bacterium; assembly: GCA_029857875.1. Classification (GTDB taxonomy): domain Bacteria; phylum Desulfobacterota; class Desulfobacteria; order Desulfobacterales; family UBA11574; genus UBA11574. The sequence goes on from JAOUGB010000493.1 coordinate 406, forward strand.
AATATGCCGGAAAATGACCGGGCTTTGGTTTGCCCCTGAAAGGGGCTGTTTTCTTAAAGCCCTACAAGTTAGAAGTGTCTAAAATGATCTAAAGTGCCTAAAGTTATGGAGTCGCTTCGCTCCGATGTTTTTATATAATTAGCAGAATTCCTTAACTTTAGCTCACTTTAAACTTTTGTTCACTTCAAACTCTTGCAGCGATTCTTCAGGCAGAGCCAAAGAACTATGACCACGCCCAGAGGACGTGGTTTTCTAAGCCGAAATAAAATCGTCGGTATTCGTCTACCCCTGGCAGATGTCGGCCAGACGCTGATCATAGAGCATCCCCACGCCGTATTCGCTGCGCCGCATAAATTTTTCCTTGGCCGGTCCGGCAATCTGCATCTCCGGGTGTTTTTTCTGGACATCCAGGGCGATCTTCATCTCCTTGGTGCATCCGGTACTAAACGTGGAATCCTTGCCAACCCACTCCGGCGGGACCTTGCTCTTAATCATCCGGAAGGCCTGAACGATATCCTCGTAGGTCTGAAATCGCCAAATATCGATGAATCCGCTCCGCTGGACAATCTCCCACATGTACATCAGATCATCCGCATCCATTCCCTCCTCGAAGTAGTCGGAAGGGTTGATGATAAATGTCATGGCATATTCCCGTCTCAGGTGATCGACAAAGACCGACATGATCTTTTTAGCTGTCTGGAGTCTTCCCGGAATCGATCCGATGATGCCGCTGTAGAACATGACTGTCATGCCTTTCTGGTTGGCAGCGCGCATCTGTTCGATAATCGACTTGGCCTTTACTTCCAGATCTTTGTAGGTGTACTTGATTACTGCTGGGTGCCGTGATTTGAAGCTGACCATGACCGTGCCGTCCGCTCCGGCCGCAATGTTAAAAATGTTCTGGGTGAACTGAAAGTGGCTCCCAAAAAATCGTCGCTTCTGGTCGGGTCCCCGGGAAATAACGCCGTCGACCTCTTTGAAAAGACGGGAAAAGGTCGTGGAGGCCAGGAGCAGATTGACATTTTCCCGGGTACCGTCGGAAATAACGATAATATTGTAGTCGCTTCGAAGAATATCAACGAGCTCATTTTTTCCGAGACTTCTTTCCCGGATAAAATAGCCTTTCTCGAGTTGACTGTTCAGGGTTTCGTCGCTGTGGGCGTCCTCGAAGTCGACCTTGGTATACACCGGACCGTCCTTAAAGCAAAGGATGATCTTGTGACCTAAACGGGCGAGGAGCCGGATGATAACCAGATCGACCATGATCTCTCCGGATTCGTCACCCATCCATAAAATTTTTTTCGGAATCAGACCGGGATGTTCAGTGGATTCCTTTCCACGAATGCCCAAAAAATCGAACAGGGCCTGGGCACCGTCGCCTGTCACCGGGCGATTTAAAATGCGACAATAGTCTGATTCGGTAAGCCGGACGGAGTTGTCGTCGATCCAAAGCGACGTTTCCACCGTCAAAGCGAGCAGCCGTTTCAGTTCAATGAAACGGAGAATTTCCCGAGTTTCGGTCAGGGTTCGATGCGTGTTACCGAGTTCTTCGGTTTCCAACTTGTTCAGAGCGTTTCTACAAGCCGTTGAACTTAGGGCGGCAGCAGCCCGAAGATTTCTCATCCCCTTTTCACAGAAATAGGGATCTTCGATTTGGGTTCGGTTGAGAAATATCTTGATCAGACGCTTTTCCACCCGCGACGGAATCATAATTTCATCGCGCGTCTCATGTTCGAACTTGATTCGGATCAGGGCATCAAGATAGTCCCTTTCCCACGGATCATCGATCAGTCGATGAATCAGGTTCAGAACCCGGTCCAGCACTTCGGCATATTTGCTCTGGAGAAAATCGGACTGATTTCGATTCATGATGGCGTTAAACATCCGATCGGAACATGGATAGTACCGCTCTTCATTTTCGGTGTAGACCATGAACCGAACCTGATCGGGAGTTGCCACATTATCGGGATAAGCAAAGTAGTCCATGTGATTTTCAATAAAAAAGGCCGTGTACCATGCGTCCCTTTGAGGGGTTACATGAGGCACGAAGGGCTGGGTGCCCTCGACCCGGGTGGATGTCTCCTTGTCTTTCTTTTTTTCGCTCATATCTCAGTCCTTTGAAAATGAAGATCCAGTTTGTTCATATGCAATTTCCGAAATTTGAATTAATTCAAATGAATATATTTTTGTTTGAGAAATGTCAAGAATTCTGTATGGTTATGGATTAGATATAAATTTGGGATTGGAAGGCTGAAAGGTTCTAAAAGTCTTATATTAAGGAGTTCAAGCGAATGAAAAGGTTTTGCACTCATATCTGGCTCAGGAACAAAGCTTTGATTAGATCTGATTACAGGGAGTTATCCATAGTTAGCATATCTTCCACTTTAAGTCCTCTATGTGTCTGATATTACGTAGGCTCAAAAATGAGCGATCTCATGCTTTCTCTTGTTTTATACAGAATACTAAATAAAGGAAGGATGGAAAGTCATATACTATCTATTCAGTTTATGAGTTAATGATAACAGTAAATTAACTTCAATTA
>JAOUGB010000494.1 GCA_029857875.1 Desulfobacteraceae bacterium
ATGACCCCATGACCACCTGCGGATGCTGCGAATGCATTGCAGCCATGCTGCCGTCCTGCAACGGCGTCATGACCGTGGGTCGGGATTATATGGGTGAAACGCCCTGCGGGATGAAATTTACCACTCTGGCCGGTGTTATGGGCGGTGGTGCTTCTTCGCCGGGGTTTGTGGGCCATTCCAAGTACAATATCATCCAGCGAAAGTTCCTCCTGGGAGACGGCGGCCTTTTGCGGATGGTCTGGATGCCCAAGGGCCTTAAAGAAGAATTCAAAGAGCGTCTTCAAAAACGGGGTGAGGAACTTGGCGTTCCGGGCTTGTATGATATGATTGCTGACGAGACCGTGGGCGTCACAGAAGAAGAGATTTTGCCGTTCCTCGAAAAAGCCGGCCATCCGGCTCTTTCCATGGATCCGCTGATCGGATAATCTATACACTTCAAAGGTTTAAGGAGCGCAAAATAGTCGCTCCTTAAACCTTGCAGTTGAATATCACAACTTGAAACCTGATCCATTAGAATAAGGAGATAAAAATGGCATTAACCGGTATTCAGATTTTTAAACTTTTGCCGAAAACCAACTGTAAGGAATGCGGGGTTCCCACATGCCTTGCTTTTGCCATGAACCTGGCATCCGGCAAGGCGGAACTCGATGCCTGCCCGTATGTATCCGAAGAAGCAAGAGAGCAACTTGCTGAAGCGTCGGCACCACCGATTCGGCCTGTGGCGATGGGACAGGGTGTTAGAAAGACGAAAGCCGGGGGTGAAACCGTGCTCTACCGTCATGAAAAAACCTTTTACAGCCCGACACCTGTTGGTGCGATGGTGAGGTCCGATATTGCCGCGGCTGATCTTGAAGACAAGCTCAAAATATGGAATGCTTTCCAGTTTGAGAGAGTTGGATTTAATCTAAGGCCCGAGCTGGTGGCTTTGAAAGATGTCAACGGTGACAAGGATGCCTTTTCTTCGGCCGCAAAAACCATTGCCGAGACTTCGGAATTCAACCTGGTTTTGATGTCGGAAGATGCCGACGTAATGGCTGCCGGAATCGAGGCCTGCAAATTCAAGCGCCCGTTGATCTATGCTGCCACTGAAGGCAATATCGATGCCTTTGGTGCCCTTGCCAAAGATAATGATTTGCCTTTGGCGGTCAAGGCGGATTCTGTTGAAGGTCTTGTCCCCTTGACCACCAAGTTAACGGAAATGGGCATCAAAGACCTGGTCATCGATTCGGGATCCAGAGAGATCAAGCAGGCGTTCCAGGACCAGGTGGTCATCCGCCGTGCAGCCCTCAAGTCTTTAAACAGAGCACTTGGTTTTCCAACCATTACGTTTCCGTGTGAAATGGCATCAAACCTGGATATGGAAACGCTCATCGCGGCCATGTTTATTGCAAAGTACGGCGGCATCACAATCCTATCCGATTTTATGGGCGGGAGCCTTTTCTCTTTGTTGGTTGAACGGCTGAATATCTTCACCGATCCTCAAAGGCCCATGACCGTGACAGAGGGTATTTATGAAATAGGCAACCCGGATGAAAATTCTCCGGTACTGGTGACCACCAATTTTGCGTTGACATACTTTATTGTGTCTGGTGAAATTGAAGGAAGCAAGGTGCCGACATGGCTGTTGATAAAAGACTCCGAAGGCCTGTCCGTTTTAACGGCCTGGGCTGCGGGAAAATTTTCCGGTGACGATGTGGGAATGTTTGTTAAGAAATGCGGCATCGCGGATAAAATTAAAAATAAGGAAGTTATTATTCCCGGATATGCAGCGTCCATTGTGGGTGATATGGAGGAAGAATTGCCGGACTGGACCGTTACCGTGGGACCGAGAGAGGCTGCTCATATTCCGGCATTTCTCAAGTCAAGGTAAAGGCTTAAAAAGTATTGCCGGATGGTGAAATATCCATTAAGATCATTTTATAGGTGAACAGTTATTGGCTGCTTGGTGTCAGTCAATGATGTTTGTTGTGTTGATGTTGAATTTTGACAACACAAAAAAACCTAAATTGACAGATGGTGAGTGGTAAATGACAAATAAGATATAGTGACGGGGTCATGCCCCGAAAACATTTGGGGGGTGCCGATAAAGGAGGGAGGTCATATGTTACTTATAGGTGAAAGTTTAAATGTAATCGGTACGAAGATCGGCAGGGCATTCAAGACGCGTGATCCCAAGCCGATTCAGGAGGAAGCACTTTTTCAAAAGAAAAAAGGGATGGATTTTATCGACATCAACCTGGGACCGGCTAAAAAAGACGGCCACGAGTTGATGCCCTGGGTGGTTGAAGTGGTTCAGGAAGTGGTGGACGATATACCTCTGGTTCTGGATACATCCAACATCCTTGCCATTGAAGCTGCGCTCAAAGTCTGCAAGCTGACGCCCATTATTAATTCCATCATGTGCCGTCCGGAACGCTATGAGAAAATGATCCCTCTGGCTGTGGAATATAATGCCGACTTTGTGGCTTTGATGTGGGGGCCTGAGGGTCTTCCGCGGGATGAGAATGAACGAGCGGCGCTGTGCGTTGAACTTTTGTATGCTGCCAATGAAGCCGGCATCCCCAACGAGAAGATCTGGGTGGACGGCATTGTAACACCGGTCAACATCCAGCAACCCCAAGCTATTAGTTTGATGGAATTTACCGGGATGGTCCAGGATATTGCGCCGGGCGCCAGAACCACCTGCGGTGTGTCGAACATATCCAACGGACCTCCCGATCATCTGCGGCCGATTCTCAATCAAACGTTTACGGTCATGCTCCAGAAGTACGGTATGGAATCGGTGATTGCCGATCCGATGGACGATCAGACGATAGCGATTGCCAGGGGCAAACGCCAGGATATTGTCGATCTGATTTATGGCATTATGGATGGTGATGAACCGGATATGGGCAGTCTTTCCAAAGAGATGCAAGATTATGCAAAGACCACCAATGTCATCCTC
>JAOUGB010000024.1 GCA_029857875.1 Desulfobacteraceae bacterium
ATTTGGCCGTCAACGATTTCTCCGGGCGGCGTTGGAATAAGGCCGAGAATGCTAAGTGCCGAAACGGTTTTCCCGCATCCGGATTCTCCAACGATACAGACCGTCTCTTTTTCCCGGACTTCGAAACTGATCCCGTCCACCGCACGGGCGCGCGCTCCGTTGTTTTGAAAATAGACCTTTAAATTTTCTACGCAAAGAAGAGGCCTGTCATTGGTCCTTCGTCCATCTATCATTTAATATCTTTCTCTGAGTTTGGGGTTCAAGATATCCCTGAGACCTTCGCCAAAAAGGTTAAAAGAGAGCACGACAATCAGGATGGCAATTCCGGGTATAAAGGTCAACCAGGGTGCATCAAAGATAAAGTTTTTGCCGTTGGAAAGAATGTTTCCCCAGGTAGCATGGGGCGGGGGCACACCAAACCCGAGGAAGCTCAAACCGGCTTCGGTTAAAATAGCCGAAGCAATGCCGATGGTGGCGGAGACCAGCACCGGCGCAATGGCATTGGGCATGATATGACGAAAGATAATCCTGAAAGTGCTAAGACCAAGGGCCTTTGCCGCTGCTACAAAGTCTTGTTCTCTCAATGACAGAAACTCAGCACGGACAAACCGTGTGGTCCCCATCCAACTGGTCAGCCCGATGACGATCATAATGTTGTATATGCTCGCAGGAAGCAGGGCGACCACCGTTAAAATCAGAAAAAAGCTCGGAAAACAGAGCATGATATCCACGATTCGCATGATCAGGGTATCAACGGAAACCGCATTGCTGTGAAGCATCGCTTTTAAGGCCGGCGTTTCTTTTTCTGTTGATCCGTGCCGGGCTAATAGAGAATAAAAAATGTATGCCAGGCAGAGCAATAAAATCACTGTACCGATAAAGGTAAAATTTGCGATCATCAGACCTGTTCCCAAAATTAAGGCTAACGTGAACAGAAAATGATCTGTTCTTATATAGTGTTGTCCAAAATAGCCGGCGATGCCGCCCATAAAAATACCGATGAGCACCGATATGCCGACCGCCACAAAACCGACGGTCAGAGAAACCCAAGCCCCCTGAAGCATTCTTGCAAAAACATCTCTACCCAAATCATCGGTTCCCATGAGATAAATCCCCAGGACCGGGACCTCTTCAGGCTGCAAGGAATCAAGATTCGCTTTGGATAATGGTGGGCGCAGCTTTTCCTGGAGACGGACCATGGCAGGATCGAATATGGGCCTGGACCCTGATGTCAAAAAGAGGCCCGTGACGGCACAGCAGAAAAATAGGATAAAAATTAAAAGGCCCAAAATGGCGAGACGATTTTGGCCGAAAAGGCGTTGGAATTCCTGCATCCGGGTCCGCTTGGGTCCCAGTGGCGGCTCGATATAGAAATCTTTGCGAAAATCTTTTTTATCCATATTCATTAAAGGCGTATCCTTGGATCGACAACCAAATAAAGCAGGTCTGAAATAAAGGTGCCGGCCAGCACCAGAACGGCTGAAACAAAATTGACTGTCAGAATGATAGGGTAATCCCTGGCCAGGATGGCTTCATAGGCCATTCGTCCCATTCCGGGCCAGGAAAAAATAGATTCGATGATCACCGAGCCTCCGATCAGCCCGGGCAAAATGAGGCCGAACATGGTGACAAAGGGCAACAGCGCATTTCGAAGCGCATGTTTATAGTGCACCTGTTCCGGAGGAAGGCCCTTTGCGCGGGCAGTGCGGATGTAGTCTTGACCTTCCACCTCAAGCATCTGGCTACGAACATATCTCGACAAGACGGCAATGCCACCGGTGGCTCCCAGCACGGAGGGAAGAAGCAAGTGCCAGATTCGGTCCATGAACAGATAAGTTGCCGGAGCGTCTCCGATACCGAAGGTTTCCATGCCGATCACCGGGACATGGAAATGGGTGACGACGAAAATGATCAGCACGTAAGCAAAGAAAAATCCGGGAATCGAAATCAAAAGATAAGATAAGAATGTAGCGCTGCGGTCGTAGATGCCGCCTCTGAAAATAGCGGACCGGATTCCCACCGGAAACGAAAGGGTCCAGGTAATGAGTGTGCCCACAACAAATAAGGGCAGGCTGTTTAAAAATCGTTCCCAAATCTTTTTCAGAACCGATTGATTGTCCTTCCAGGAAACGGTTTTTCCTGTAAAAAGATCATGATAAAAATAGATATATTGAATGTAAAGGGGTTTATCCAGGTGAAACTCTTTTTGAAATCGTTCCACGACTTCCGGAGTAAACTTGGGATTCAAAGGATCCACCTGGCTAGGCTTTCCAGGAGCAAGATGAATGATCAAAAAGGATACAATGGAGACAAAAAAAAGCGTAATGGTTTTTTGAACGATACTTCGTCCGATAAATGATAGCATGGTCTATCCTTTATCCATAAAACTGGGAACCTGTGGAAGCTTAATCCATTTATTAAAATAGAAACTGTAATTACCGGTTTTGGTGGGTGTTATTTTTTCATACCGTATGGCTCCGGTATCATCGACAGTTTTGATGACGATGCGTTTGTCCAAAACAGCGGTCCATTTGCCCACATAAAGAAATGTATAGGGCTGTTCACCGGCAATAATTTCGTGCAGCCTGTGACAGAATTCGATCTGCCGGTTATAATTGTATTCCTGTCGGATTTTGATGATAAGATCATCCGCCTCTTTGTTTTTGAAGCCGACAAAATTGAGCTGATATGGATTTGTTTGACTCGAATGCCATATCTGATAAAGATCAGGGTCAATACCCATCTGCCAGCCCAGAATCAGCGCATCAAAATCTGCTTTATTCACGCGCTCCTGGATAAAAACAGACCACTCCAAAAGATCGGTGTGAACATCGATGCCGATCTGTTTCCACGCGTCCTGGACAATGGCCAGTATGGCCTTTCGAATGTCGTTGCCGCTGTTGGTAATCAACGTGAATTTAAATGGTTTGCCGTTTTTTTCAAGCCGGCCGGCTTTGTTTCGTTTCCAACCGGCTGTCTCCAGCAGCTTTAGTGCGCCACTAGGGTCGTAGTCAAGCGGTTTGATGGCATGGTTGTAATAGTCGGTCTGTTTGACAAAAGGTCCGGTAATCTGTTCGCCCTGGCCGTAAAGCACATACGTAATAATTTTTTCAATGTCTATGGCCATCCCAAGGGCTCTTCTTATCCGGGGATCGTTAAAGGGTTTGCGTCTCATGTTGTAACCGATATAGGTGTATCCGAAAGCAACCCCGGAAAAGTTTTGGAACCGCGGATCGTTTTCCAGGCGTTTGACCTGATGGGGTTGAACGCCGTAGCTGTCGATGGTGCCGGCATAAAACTCCATTTCCTGGGTCAGAAGATCGGGGATAATGCGGAAGACATAACGCTGATAATTGGGCGGTCCTTCCCAGTAATCATCAAAACGATCCAAAGTGATGTACTGATCTGACTTCCAATTTTGGAATTTGAAAGGCCCGCATCCAACAGGATTTCGGTTGAAGGTGCTCTGGCGAATGGAAAAGGTTTTCGGATCTTTTCCGAGACGAAGGGCTTCTTTTGTGAGTGCATGAGCGTCGAGCAGATGTTCGGGAAGGATTCCCATACCCCAGGTTCCGATGGCTGGAGAGTAGAGCCGTTTGTAAACGATTTTAACAGTCAGTGGATCGATAACCTCGACGGTTTTCACCGGTTCGTAATCTGAAATGCGCGGTGACAGGTTTTTCGGATTCATGATGGCTTCGTAAGTGAACCTGACATCATCGGCACCCACTATATGGCCGTCATGAAACTTCACCCCGGGCCTTAAGTGAAACAAAAGAATCGGATTGTGTTCAACGGCCGGCATCAGTTCTCCGACGAATGCCGCCCATTGTTCTTTGGAAAGTTGAGAGTCGCTTTTCAAGTAGTCTTGGCCGTGAAAGGATTCAAAGTAATCTTTCCCCAGAAGATGGGTAAAGTTTTGGAAAAGATCCTGGTCCACCGTATTTAAAACCAGCTTGATCCTTGGAGGTGTTGCCACCTGAATTATAATCGTTTGCTCTTTGCCGGTATTTGAATCCTTGAACGACTTTGACACCGTAAACGTTCGAGGCGGAAAAACGGAAATGTCCGTAATGTGGTTTAGAGAATCCGCGAGGTCGGGATCTGCTACTTGCGCTGTTTTTTTAGCATGTTGAATGAACTCTGCCAGGGTGTGTGCATCGGCGTTGCCCAGTCCCGGTATGCGGGCGGACGGGTTGACATAAAAGAAGGCTTCTTCAAAAATTTCCCATGATTCGGCCAGCCTTCCTCTGAATCGCAATTGTTCATCCCGGTCGATGAGACCCTCGAACACCATGTCATTGACACTGCTGCTGGCGGAATCAGCCGAAAGGATGGGGTTTAAAAGACTGGCATCACCGATGGATCCCGAAATATATTCGGTAAGGCGCGCAGGGTTTCCCTTTGTCTGCTGTTCATATGTCGGCACCCAGAAATAAGACTGAAGTAGAACAAGAATGAGAAGTATGGGAGCGAAAATAAGGAAACGTCTGACGGTCATTACAAATTTGCCCTAACTAAATGTTTTTAAAGGATAAACATAAGTGAAACATAAACATATGAGATTCGGGTTTTCGAGTCAAGCGAAAAGGTAACATAGAATGGTAGATGATTTTAAAGGTTGAGCCGTTAAAGAGGGCGTTGAATCTCTTGACTAATTCAATCGCTTGACTAAAACTATCGTGCAAGGTAGGAAAAATAAGAATGTTTGTGGATAAAAAAACTACATTGTCAAAAATAAATGTGGAGCATCTGCACAATGAAACGATTAATCAGAATTATCATTTTGGTCGTTTTTGTTTCGGCTGTGATTCTGGGCGTTCGGTGGTTTTTACAAGCGGAGGGAAACCAGTCCGCATCCGAACTCAGAATCTTCGGGAATATCGATATCCGAAAAGCCGACCTTGCGTTTAACGAACAGGAGCGCATTGCTCAGGTTTTGGTGGAAGAAGGCGACCGCGTTACGGCAGGCCAGGTTCTGGCGCGATTGCAAACCAATCGCCTGGAAGCTCAAATCAGAGAAATACAGGCTAAAATTGCCGCCCAGCAAGAGGTGGTAAAACGATTCGAAGCCGGGACCCGACCGCAGGAGATCGAGCAGGCGCGCGCCGAGGTGGCGGCGGCACGGGCCAGGGTCAAAAATGCCATGAAGAATTACGAGCGAATCAGGGAAACGTCAGGGGCCGGGGCCACGAGCCAGCAGGCCCTGGACAATATCCGGGCCCAGCTCGATGTGGATCAGGCCCAGCTCACGGTCAAGGAAAAGGCGCTGAATCTGGCCCTGGAAGGCCCCCGCAAGGAAGATATTGCCGCCGCCAAGAATAATCTGGAAACCCTCAAGGCCTCTCTTTCGCTCTTAAAGATAAGGCTTGTAGACATGACTCTGACATCACCTTCGACGGGAGTGATTCAGAACCGGATTCTGGAGCCCGGAGAAATGGCAAGTCCAACCCGGCCGGTTGTTACTCTGGCGTTAACCGATCCCAAGTGGGCAAGGGCCTATGTGCCGGAGCCGGATCTCGGCCGGATCAATCTCAACATGAAGGCCAAGATCTTGAGCGATTCGTTCCCGGATCAAAGTTTTGAAGGCTGGATCGGCTTTATCTCTCCTGTGGCCGAATTTACCCCGAAAACCGTGGAAACAGAGGATTTGCGAACAAAACTGGTGTACGAGGTGAGGGTTTTCGTTCATGATTCCAAAGACCTGCTTCGCTTGGGAATGCCGGTAACGGTGATCGTGGATCGCACCGCTTCTGCCGATGTATCCCAAGAAGGTGAAGTTCCGCCACAAAAAACCGCCAAACCAATCAAAGGATAGCAAAGGATATGGCTGTTGGGTTACATATACAGACCGAGGCTTCATCGGAAGTGGTGCTGGCGGTCCGGAATCTGGAAAAGACGTTTCCCTCCAAAAAAGGGCCTGCGATTCAGGCCCTGCGGGACGTTTCGCTCAATGCCCTGCGCGGACAGGTAACCGGACTTGTGGGAGCGGACGGGGCCGGGAAAACCACCTTGATCCGTACGGCAGCCGGCCTGATCGTCCCCACGGCCGGCACTGTTGCCGTCCTGGGCCTCGACAGCATGGTCGATACCATCGAGATTCAGAGTCGTGTCGGTTATATGCCCCAAAAATTCGGCCTGTATCAGGATCTGACTGTGAAAGAGAACATGGACCTCTATGCCGATCTTCAGGGGGTACCTTTTTCACAGCGCAAGGATCGTTATCGCCGACTGCTTCAGATGACCGGCCTGGAACCCTATACCCGGCGCATGGCCGGTGCCCTTTCCGGCGGAATGAAACAGAAGCTGGGGCTGGCCTGTTCACTCATCAAGTCGCCGGAGATGCTGTTGCTGGACGAGCCCACCGTGGGGGTGGATCCAATCTCGCGTCGAGAATTGTGGAAAATCGTTTACGAGCTGGTGGAAAGGGACGGCATCGGGGTGCTGCTTTCAACCGCCTATCTTGACGAAGCGGAACGTTGCGACCATGTGGTGGTGCTGCATGAAGGTGAGAAGCTCGCTGAAGGAACACCCCGAGAATTTAAGGAGCGGGTGGGACAAAAAGTAGCGCTCGTGGATCCTTCGCCGGACATCAAGCCTCGTCAGATACACACGCATCTTGTGGGCAAAGCGCATATTATCGATGCCACCATCCGATCTGGGAGGGTGCGCGTGGTGACCGATGTTTACGGCACCGAAGCTGTGGCCGACGCTTTGCCGGAAAAATGGCCGGCAACCATCAAGAGCACACCCCCGACCTTTGAAGATGCCTTTATGACCCTAATCCCCCACAAAGAGAGCCGCTTTCAAATCAACCCTGTCGACGAAACTTCCGGCAAGACAATCCGGAATGAAGAAGTGGTGGTGCAGACTCGGTCGCTTCAGAAATTTTTCGGTGATTTCGAGGCGGTCAAAGGACTCACTTTCGAGGTGCGGCGCGGCGAGATTTTCGGTCTGCTCGGTCCCAACGGCGCCGGAAAAAGCACCACCTTTAGGATGCTATGCGGGTTGCTGAGCGTCAGCGCCGGTGAGATCAGCGTGGCCGGTTATGATTTACGGAACTCGCCATCCAGAGCCCGCTCCCGTCTGGGATACATGGCCCAGCAGTTTTCACTTTACGGCCAGCTCAGCGTACAGGAAAATCTGAACTTTTTCGGGAAGGCCTATGGTCTTGGCGGGGATCGCCTGCGGCAGCGGATGGATTGGGCGTTTACGGAATTCGGACTCGGCAAATGGCGCGAAAAGGCCGCCGGCCGACTTCCGGGCGGTTACAAACAGCGCCTGGCCATGGCGGCGGCGCTTTTGCACGAGCCGGAAATTCTTTTCCTGGACGAGCCGACGTCAGGCGTGGATCCTTTGGCTCGCCGCGAGTTCTGGCTCAGGATCAACGGCTTTGCCGAACAGGGGGTGACCGTTGTGGTGACAACACATTTTATGGAAGAGTCCGAATACTGCGACCGGATGTTGATCATGTCCCTGGGAGAAAGCCTCGCCATGGGCACGCCTTCTGAAATCCGGGCGCTGGCCCGTTCAAAAGAAAACCCGGAACCGACCATTGAAGATTCGTTTATCGCCCTTGCAGAAGGAACCATTGTACCTTCCGGCGGACCGAATCGAATTGAAAACAGCAGAGGGGGAAAATGACGCCGCGCACCCTTTTCTTTATGCGCATGCGGGGGATTCTCCGCAAGGAAGTGCTCCAGATCCTGCGCGATCCCAGCAGCATTGCGCTGGCCATTGTTTTACCTTTAGTGCTTCTCTTTATTTTCGGATACGGGGTCACGCTGGATGCCGAAAACGTGCCCATCGCCGTCGTGCTCGACGACAACGGCCCGGCGGCCCGGGAGGTGTCGGCCAGATTCGATTTGTCACCATATTTCAAAACCATTCATTTAACATCCATGGCCGAAGCAACGGAGTGGCTGAATCAAAGGCGTGTTGATGGTATTGTTCATCTGCAAGCCGATTTTTCGTCCAGTTTGTACAAACGGAACCAGGCGCCGGTTCAGGTGATTGTCAACGGCATCGATGCAAACCGGGCGCGTCTGATTCAGGGGTATGCGCGTGGGGTGCTTCAGACATGGACCGAGCTGCGTCAGGCCCGGGGCGAACCGGTGGCCGGCCCTGCCGTGAAAATATCCCAACGGATATGGTTCAACGAGGCCGCCGTCAGCCGCGATTTTCTGGTACCGGGTCTCATCACCCTGATTATGACCTTGATCGGAATCCTCTTGACCGCATTGGTGGTGGCCCGGGAATGGGAGCGCGGGACCATGGAGGCCATTCTGGTCACGCCGATTCGCAGGGTTGATCTTCTGCTGGGCAAGATGCTTCCTTACTTTATTTTGGGCATGCTGGGCATGCGTTTGTCCGTGTGGGTCGGTGTCACGCTTTTTCATGTGCCGTTTCGCGGCTCCATCACCGCCCTCTTTGTCTTGAGTGCGCTTTTCATGCTGGCTTCGCTGGGTTTTGGGTTGTTGATATCCGCTGCCGTACGAGTCCAATTCGTGGCCGCACAGATTTCTATTGTGGCGGGATTTTTGCCTGCACTTTTTCTATCGGGCCTTATTTTCGACCTGGAAAGCACGCCCCGCTTCATTCAAATCGTGAGCCGCGTGGTTCCGGCGCGGTATTTCGTGGACATCAGCCATACCCTTTTCATGGCCGGCGACGTCTGGCCGGTGCTGCTGCCCAATGCCTTGGCCCTGGCGGTTATGGCTGTTTTATTTATCAGCCTCGCTTTTCGCAAAATCACCAAGCGTCTGGAGGGCTAATGGATTTCGTACGCCGCATCATCGCATTGACGATTAAAGAATTTATCATGATCATGAAGGACCCCAAAAGTCGCTTTGTCATTATCGGCCCGCCGTTATTCCAGTTTTTCGTGTTCGGGTATGCCGCAACCTATGATCTTAAAAATGTCCGCTATACGGTATTCGACGAGTCTCGAACCGCCGAGTCCCGGCAGCTTCTGTCCCGGTTTGAAGGATCTGAAAATTTTGAACTGACAAAAACCATTTTGAGCGAAAAAGAGATTGCCTTCATGATCGATCGTGAAAAGGCTAGGCTTGTCGTCCACATCGGGCCCGAATTCAGCCGCGATCTTCACAATGGCCGGCCGGCGACTCTCCAGGTGATCGTGGACGGCCGCAATTCAAATGTGGCCCTGATCGCCCTGGGGTATATCGGAAGAATTGTCGAACAGTACAATCAGGATCTTGTTAAAAACGGGGTGGTCAGCATGGACGGCCCCGGCGTGGTGCTGGTGGACCGTTCATGGTTCAACGCCAACCTCCAAAGCAGATGGTTCATTGTATCGGCGTTAGGCGGCCTCATCAGCATGGTGGTGGTCATGATTCTTACCAGCCTTTCGGTGGCTAGGGAGCGCGAGTTCGGCACTTTCGACCAGCTTTTGGTCGCTCCGTTCAACCCCGGAGAAATTCTCATCGGCAAATCCCTGCCCGGCATGTTATTCGGCATCACTGATGCACTGTTGTTTGCGGCTGGTGCGGTTTATTGGTTCGGTGTGCCGTTTCGCGGAACCGTTCCGACTCTTGTCCTGGCCCTAGGGTGTTTCATCATCACCATAGTGGGCGTCGGGCTGCTGGTGTCGTCCCTGTCCATGACCATGCAGCAGGCCCTCCTCGGATCCTTTGTCTTCATGATGCCGTCGGTCATCCTTTCCGGATTCGCCACCCCCATCGAAAATATGCCACACTGGCTCCAGATCGGAACCTTAATCAATCCCTTGCGCCATATCATCACCGCCCTGCGAGATATATTTCTGGAAGGCGCCAGCGTAAGCATGATCTGGCACCAACTCTGGCCGCTTGTGCTGATGGCCTGTTTTACGCTGCCGCTGGCAGGCTGGATGTTCCGGCATCGGTCCCAATAAGCGAGTCCCATAAGCCCCAAATCCGGTCTTGTTCAATCTCATATCCATAATGGTAGCCCTGCAACAACCTGCGATCTTTATCGGTTATCCTTTCAAATTGGATACCTATCACCTCACTTTTTTTTCCTTCAAGAGAAATTTCCTTACTCCAAACAACAGTGCCTAAAATAGAGAGATTAACAAAGGCGATGGCCAAATATATTTGAATATGAACCTGTTTTCCAACCAAGCTGCCGAAATGACCGGTTTCATAATTCGCACCCAAAACAACGCTGGCCCCACCTAATGAAATGTTTTCTGTGAATCCACTGAGGTCCAAAGGGGCTTTACCCGGCTCATCACTAAATATTTTAATCTTTACCTGGGTTGGGAGCCGGTGCCTGACGGTTTTACGAACTGTGCATGAAAACCTTTCTTCATCGGATTCCGGACGGCTCTGATACAGGTCATGGATAAGACGCTTAACATTCGGATATTTTCTGCAAATCTTCATCAGTCTTAGTTTAGAGATTTTCGCAAATTCAACGCGAGTAATTGTTTCGACGGTTGACTGAGATATCTTTTCTTCCTCAAACGGATAAATTTCACCAAAAAAATCGTTTTCCATCAGGTTTTTGGATGATTTCTTTTGGACCTTTCCTCTGTTCTTCAAACGATGATAGATCGTTTTCTCCACAGTACCAGACACAACAAAATAGAGGTTATTCTCTTCATCACCGAATTTTTTCATCATGCTGCCTTCAGGAAAATACCGCATAACCAACATACTCATAAAAGCGATCATTTCAGGATATGTCATCTTGATGAAAAAACGCTGCACCCCTGTGTTTTTAGATCTGGCGTTACGAAGGGATGAATAGAAGTCTTGCCCCTCTTGATAAGACAGTCCAATGATTTGCCATTCAAGGATTTTGGATACAATGGCCTGTATGGTCATACCTGCTTCGATAAAAAGCTCGGCAGCTGTCCCATATGCGTCGGCGGCGGCATAAAACGATCTATCTCGTTCCAAAAGGTCGGCAAAGAATCTATGGAGCCATGGATCTTTTGGAAAGGCCTTAAGCAGATTTTCAAAGTCTTTGACAGAATCGATCGCGACAGAACCATCTATAATACGGCTTACGATGCTGTTCCGTTTTTTTGTCCGGTCGTTCATTACTAAAATCCTTATTTAGCGATGAGAACGGTTAACATCATGTGCGTTGGTTATTATGTGTCATAAAAATAAGATGCGGTCATACAATTATCCTTTTATTTATAGGCTATGGTGAAGACCAGGTGTAATAGTGAACACCAGGAATCCTCCTGCTGTGGTGAACGGCAATTGCCGGGGATGTTATTGAAGCTCTTAATGCGAAGGTCCTTCATCATTTTACATGCAAGACAGGTTGCAAAACCGTGGGGCGGTAATTCCGTTTCAAACTTGAGTGGTAGTTGATGAGTTGGCAGATGAGGTATATTTGTTTTGTTTTTAGGCTTATTCATCGATCCGTTTTCCTTTTAAATATCATCGGCAATTTTCAACAAAAACTTGATTTTAAAAATCAGCGATCCACTCAATGCAGCGAAATGGTCATCATATCGAAAAAAATTATGTGCATCATGCATTGAAAAATCTGTATCTATGAAAAAATTGAACTATAGACCAAGAGAATGCTTCAAGTTCTGTCGGTGGACGAAGATGATTATCAAGATATCTGTAATCATGCACATCCCCTTCCCACCGATTCAACCCGTCAATACAGGCTACGAAGTGTTATAATCATTCAATTTTCTTGACATTATTAAGGTGTTAACATAGTATTTTGGAATCAGCTACTTCTCTGTATTCGAATTTTATTGTGTAACACTTGTTATTCTGCTGACCTCCATATCGATTCGCAGCTGTATTTTTTCAACAACTATCCGAGGCCGGATGGTTGTTGGATAGAGTTTTAAAGGTTCGCTAACAAAGTAATAATCGGAATCTATAAATAATGGAGGATTGACAAATGCGATACCTGCTTCGGGTTATGAGCGTCGTTACTCTATCGCTGATTTTGGTGGCTTGTGTCTCTAACAAACAATATAATCGCGCGATACTCCAGCTAGAATCCGCATGGAAGGAAGCGAACGACCGTATCCTCGAAAGCGAGGGGCGTCGCTTTTTCAAAGCGACCAAACATCAGGGGTTTATGGCGGTGCAGTTGGCCGTCCGTCGGCTCGGAATGGTTGTCGAGCAACAGAGCTATGAGACCGGGTTCCTGTTAGTTACAGCGCCGGCGCCGGTCCCGTTAACAATGTCGGATTGGGCGGTGGTCCAAAAGTCCGACACGCAGGAAATGCGGTCCATCATTGCTGAGGAAGTTGGGGTCGCTAGCTGGTTCGTCACCTTGGACCCGTCGGCCAAGGACGTGTTGGCCAACGTATTCATAACCGAGAAAGAAGAGGGTATCGAAATCTCCATCGGACTGA
>JAOUGB010000495.1 GCA_029857875.1 Desulfobacteraceae bacterium
TGAACGATCATATCTGCAACGATTTTAATCACCGGGAGAGGTTCTCATGCCCATTACAAAACACTTAAAAGCTTCGGAAAAATTTGAGATTCAGACTTACAAACGACCAAAAGACACAGCAACTTTACTGAGGACACACGTCGCCTTTTCAGGTTCTCCTCGCAAAAAATCAAACGACTCCAAAAAAATCATTCTCATAGCCGATCCGTTTAGCACCAATACGTTCTATTACGAATTCAATACGGAAGATATTTCCTATGCTGAAGAACTTCCAAATCTCACAAGTCCTTCCGGGGAAACCATTACCATGGTTAGAATATGGGTGAAGAAAATGAGCATCGGAATCCGATCCTTCCCTTTTAGGGTAGCGGACACAGAATCCATATAAGTTTTCCTATCGCACAAGATGAATTTTCTTATTGTCTTCTCAATTTCCATCGAGTGTTTTTGATTCTTCAAAGACATGCTTTTATCTTTCTGCCAGAATGGAATGGCATTCTCTGAGTAAATTTTAAAATTTATTCGGGATTTAATGTTGTACGTTTTTACGACTTTTAATCTGAAATTGTCCCAACTTTTGGGAATTGAGAGACGGGATTAGCTAATTATATATATTATCCCTTAGAATCCCGCCTCTCGATCTGACAGTTTTAAATCCGTCTGCTGCTAGTACATATCCTCTCCCATTCCACCCGGCGGCATTCCCGGTTTTTTCTTCTTTTCAGGTTTTTCGGCGATCATCGCTTCCGTTGTCAACATCAACCCAGACACTGAAGCCGCGTTCTGAAGGGCAAACCGAACCACCTTGGTCGGATCGATCACACCGGCGGCAAGGAGATTCTCATATTTTTCCGTGGCCGCATTGAAACCAAAGTCATCTTTACCTTCTATGACTTTATTGAGAACTACCGAGCCTTCATAACCTGCATTTTCAGCAATCTGTCGAAGTGGGATTTCAAGAGCACGCTTCAATATGGAAATTCCATCTTTTTCTTCCCCGGCAACCTTGATTTTTTCGAGCGCTCCGATGCACCTGACAAGCGCAACACCACCACCAGGAACAATCCCTTCCTCCACAGCTGCGCGGGTGGCATTCAACGCATCCTCAACCCGGGCCTTCTTTTCTTTCATTTCCGTCTCTGTAGCCGCACCGATGTTGATAACAGCAACACCGCCGACCAATTTAGCCAGGCGTTCTTGAAGTTTTTCCCTGTCATAGTCCGATGTGGTTTCTTCGATCTGGGCACGGATCTGCCGCAATCGACCTTCTATATCTTTCCTGCTTCCGGCCCCGTCAACAATGGTCGTGTTGTCCTTGTCGATCTTTACATTTTTACACCTTCCGAGATCCTTTGTTGATATGTTTTCAAGTTTGATGCCCAGGTCTTCGGATATCACCTGGCCACCGGTCAAAATGGCGATATCTTCGAGTATTGCCTTGCGACGATCGCCAAAACCGGGCGCTTTCACGGCAGCACACGTCAACGTGCCGCGAAGTTTATTCACGATCAATGTTGCCAGCGCTTCACCCTCAACATCTTCAGCGACGATTAAAAGGGACTTTCCTGTTTTGGCAATCTCTTCCAAGAGAGGCAATAGGTCTTTCATGTTGGTGATCTTTTTTTCATGGAGCAGAATGCAGGGGTCTTCCAGAGATACTTCCATTTTCTCTGAATTAGTGACAAAATAGGGTGAAAGATATCCCCGATCAAATTGCATGCCTTCAACAATCTCTAAAGAGGTCTCCATACTCTTTGCTTCTTCTACGGTGATCACACCTTCTTTGCCGACCTTGTCCATGGCTTCGGAGATCAATTTCCCGATCATCTCATCATTGTTCGCGGAAATCGTGCCAACCTGTGTGATTTCGATTTTGTCTTTGGTCGGTTTGGATAGTTGTTTCAATTCTTCCACAACAGCAGCCACGCCTTTGTCAATTCCTCGTTTAAGGGCCATGGGATTTGACCCTGCCGCCACAAGCTTCTGACCTTCGTTGTAAATGGCCTGAGCAAGTAATGTTGCTGTGGTTGTGCCGTCACCGGCCACATCACTGGTCTTGCTGGCGACTTCCTTGACCATTTGAGCGCCCATATTTTCGAATTTGTCTTCCAGCTCAATCTCTTTAGCGACCGTAACACCATCTTTTGTAACCGTGGGAGACCCCCAAGATTTTTCCAAAACAACGTTATTGCCCCTGGGTCCAAGGGTGACTTTCACAGCGTCTGCCAGGGTGTTTACACCCTTGAGCAGATGTTCCCTTGCTTTTGTATTATATGAAATCATTTTTGCAGCCATTGGTCTTACCTCCTAAGCTTAATCTATTACAGCTAAAATATCGTCTTCTTTCATGAAAACATGCTCAACTCCATCGATTTTGATTTCCGTTCCGGCATACTTGGAAAAAAGAATTCGATCCCCTTCTTTGACTTCCAATGGAATCCGATTGCCCTTATCATCCAGTTTGCCTGGACCTGCGGCCACGATTTTTCCTTCCTGGGGTTTTTCTTTGGCGGTATCCGGTATGATAATCCCGCCGGCGGTTTTTTGTTCCTTATCCACCCGAGTAACAATCACCCTGTCGTTTAACGGTTTGAATTTCATTTTTTTCCTCCTCTTTCGAATAATCATTTAAGCATTTTTTGTTTCACAGTTTGACCTGCCCAACGAATTTGAAAAAAAATAATGCATGATGTCCCGTTTTCAAGAGATAAAATTAAGGGTAGATCATTTTTTTTGGGTGACACCCTCTGAATGCACGGACGAGTGGTGCGGCCGAATCATTGCACAGACATTGAAGTAAAGAATCCTGGACCAAAGGGACAGACTTTGGTTTACCTCTAAAGGGGCTGTTTCCCTGAAAGTCAGACAAGTTAAAAGTGCCTAAAGTGATCTAAAGTGCCTAAGGTTATGGAGTCGCTTCGCTCCGCTGATTTTATATAA
>JAOUGB010000496.1 GCA_029857875.1 Desulfobacteraceae bacterium
ACTTCCGCCACCGCCACCGGCTCCACCTGAACCACTGCCACCAGCTCCACCTGAACCACCGCCACCAGTTCCACCTGAACCACCGCCACCAGTTCCACCTGAACCACCGCCACCAGTTCCACCTGAACCACCGCCAAAGCTGCCGGAACCGCTGTGGCCGCTATCTTTTCCAAAAGGTGCGGATTTACCCCTATGGCGCTCATTAAGATCTTTTGCTCTTAGGCCATGTTCAATGTCATAACCATACTGAATTGCAAGTATCGTAGGGTCGATGTTCATTGAACGGGATATGAACGAGTGGCGCATCTGTTTTATTTCTTGGACGCTGTATTGGTGCTCCAATGCCTTACATACCACGTCCGTAGCGATTTTAGATAAGACACTGCGACGAGCCATGTCCCTTAGCGATAAAAAAATTTCCTCAGCAAACGCTTCCGTGTCATTTCTGGTCATTTGCCGGGTGCTATTTTGCAGGCTTTCCATGATTTGATAGGCATCTTTGTTGTTAATACCGGCTGTAAGGCCTTCTGCGATAGTCTTACCAATATCGTTTACCCGAACAGGGTTTTGAGTAATTGATCTGGCATGACGGTATGCGACCGAATAGCGTGTGCGTGTCTTTTCCATGGCCTCTACCACCCTATCTTCCTGAACATTTTTGGCAATTCCTTCATAAGCTTTGTTCATTACGGGCTTATCCGGCAAACCTTCTTCAACAGTATCAATCAGAATTTTTTGTGCTCGTAAGATGTTTTGATCCTTGTAGTTGTTTTGGATCATCAAGCGAGTCATTTTTATGGCTTCGTCGCCAGGTATACCCGAATTAATCATAGCCCGTGTATGAACTCTTATTTGCTCGTTGCCGATGGTAGATAATCCGCGATCAAGTTCATCTCCAAAGGCCAGGGAGGAACAAAGACAAATACCTAAAATAATAATTAAAAGTTTTTTCATGATGTCTTCCTATATTAAGGGCTATAATCTTATAATGCACTTAGAAATAAAGTTACATGTCCGGAATAAAAATACAATTTTCGGAACCAAAATCGTCCCTTTCCTTAAACCGACAGGACGGTAAAAATGAGATGCCATCTACAATATAAAAGTATGTAAATTCTATCCCTTCCGGCACCGTCACCATCCAGGTCTTTGAATCTATTTTCTTTGCGTGATGAAGCTGATATCCATCCTCCGAATATGCAAAGGAAACCGTGTGGGCTTCAGGGCTTCTAAGGTAAAGATGCAGCGAATTTTCTTTAACACGGTAAAAATGGCTTTCACATCCGGTTATACCAACCGTCAAAAATAAGGCTGCTATAATGAGCTGTTTCATGCGTTTTTCCCTACATAAAAGATGGAATTCTCAGTGCCGAAATCATCTGGTTCGCGAGCAAGTATTGTAGGATCAGCAAAAGGCTGCCGGCCTTCCAGAATATAAGTAAAACGATGCTCCCCTTTCATCAGTTCAAAACTGATCTCCCAGTAACCACTATTACTGATTCTTTGCATAGGAATTCGTTTCCAGTCCGTGAAGCTACCGGCAATCTCCACCTGCCTGACATCGGGTCTATAAATGACGAACCGCTTAGTTATTAGATCAGGTGTTGGCGAAGGTATGGAAAAGAGCAAAAAAATAACTATAGCAACCAAAGCCGATGCCACCAGTCCCATCGGCTGAAAAAATGGTCTGAAAAATCTTTTCCAGTTAAAGGGGACTTTCACCTCGACCGACGGAAAATGTTCTACAACCTCTCCACGGATATGTTTTTCTTGATGTAAAAGTTGTAATGCTTCATCCTTAAAAGATGTGTCCTTTAAAACGGTTTCAATAAATGAAATCTTTTCATCTAGGTCCAACTCATCATCAATAAACATACTTATCATATAATTCATTTAATCATCTCCTGTTTGAAGAAGCTCCTTGAGTAGGATACGGGCCCGGTGGACCTTCACTTTTACGTTCGCCTCGCTTATTCCCAATATATTTGCAATTTCCCGGTATGAAAGATCACTGCTAACCGTCAAAGCGAGGAGGTCTCTTTGGCTTTTTTTGAGCTTCTGCATAGCGGATAACACGTTACGATATGATTCCCGAACTAAAAGCTGCTCTTCCGGATTAAAAGTCACATCTTCAATGTTATTTTCTATCTCTTTATTGTTCGTTTTTTTACGAGTATTATCCCAGACTAAATTCCTAGCAATGGTGAACAACAGCGAAACATTTTGTGTCTGAGGGCCATAATGTTCGAGATAACGGGCAAAACTCTCCTGCATGATATCACTGGCCAACTGATAGTTCCCGGTCAAACGCATCAGATAGCCAAACATTTTTTTTCTTTGTGTCCGGTAAAATGAACGAAATGTATCCACGATAGTTATATAATGTATAACGTACGAAATATCAAAAGGTTACGGATTTTTTTTAATTTTGAGATAATTCCATACCAAGATTAAGCAAAAACCGAGTGTGTCACCCCACGGTGAATGAGTCTTCGCCCCAATTTAGAATGTCTTCGGTTTCGAATACTTATGGTTGTTTTCTGCTGAATATCAATCGTCGTACCAAAAATATTTTTTCGATTCGTTGTAACCTTTACACATCTTATACGTTATTTATTATTAAAGGCCGAAGTAAAGAATCCTGGCCCAAAGGACTAGGCTTTGGTTTACCCCTAAAAGGGGCTGTTTCCCTGAAAGCCAGACAAGTTAAAAGTGCCTAAAGTGATCTAAAGTGCCTAAAGTTATGGAGTCGCTTCACTCCGCTGATTTTATATAATTTGGCAGAATCCCTTAACTTTAGCTCACTTCAAACTCTTCCAGCAATTCTTTTGGCAGAGCCAATTGATCTCTGACTCCCGCAATGCGGGCGAGGACCAGGTTTTTTATAACGAAATAAATATTTTTCCGAAAAAAATATGAATTTGAAAGGAGATAT
>JAOUGB010000497.1 GCA_029857875.1 Desulfobacteraceae bacterium
CGATGCACCACTGTTTCTTTTGGGTGTTTTGGCCATGGGGGTAACGGTGATCGGCGTGGGACTGCACAAACGGCTGGCTACATGGATATTAGGGTGGACCAAAGGTTTTGTGGTGCCGATTGTCGTATTGTGTGTTTCCATGTCCGTTCTCGGATCATTCATATCGGCCCATGCCATGGCGGCCTTTATGGCGCCGGTGATGGCTGCGGTCTATATGGGGGCGGTTTC
Organism: Desulfobacteraceae bacterium; assembly: GCA_029857875.1. Taxonomy (GTDB): domain Bacteria; phylum Desulfobacterota; class Desulfobacteria; order Desulfobacterales; family UBA11574; genus UBA11574. The sequence continues at coordinate 229 of JAOUGB010000497.1, forward strand.
GGCCAACAAAAATCAAGGCGTTATCGAACATGATCCGCAACTGGCAAAGCTGTTGCTTTTTTCCCTTTGTTTTGCCTTGAATGTCGGCGGTGTCGGCTCGCCCGCAGCCGGCGGACGAAACGTCATCATGATGGGATTCTGGTCCGATTACAACGTGCCCATGAGTTTCGGCCGGTGGATGATGTACGGTCTTCCGCTGACTCCGGTGCTGGGTCTGGCGGTGGCTGTATATATGTTATTTATTTTCAGAAAGGTCAAAACCAAAGACCTCACTCCCGGTCTTCTGGCCATAAAGGAAGAAACGAAAAAGATGGGGAAAATGAGTTATGCTGAAAAAGTAGCATTCGGTATGATGCTTCTGATACTGTTCCTCTGGATTGTCGGCGGGCATGATCTCGGCCTTGGGGGGCCGGCCTTGCTCGCCCTGGTCATTCCGGTTGTGTTTAAAATTGCAGATTGGAGAAAAATTTTAGGCGGCATATCCTGGGATGCATGGTTTATGTATTGCGGCGCCCTTACCCTTGGCGCCTTGTTAAAGGAGACAGGTGCTGCCCTCTGGCTGGCGCAGATTTTTCTGGGCGGCTTGGACGCGATAGGTTTCGGGAAAGGTCTGGGCCTCTGGATCGGAATGAGTTCATTTTCAGGTCTGATGACCAACTTTATGTCCGATGCCGGGACCACAGCGCTTTTAGGGCCCATCGCCGTCCCCATGGGCATCATGAGCGGGGTTCATGGTGAACCCTGGGCCATCGGACTTGCTACGGCCTTTGCAACGTCTTTTGCCCATTTTCTGATCGTGGGAACCCCGAACAATGCCATCATTTATGGACTTGGCGTTTATCCGGATACCGGTCAACGAATGATCAGTCCCATCGATTTTGTCAAATACGGCTTTGTCTTGTGGATCATTTCACTGGCGATCGTATGGATACTGGGTTTCATGGTTCTTTATAATGTGGTAGGATTCCCGGAAGGAATCACTGAAACAGCAAAGGCAGTCCTTTTGAGCAACCCGAAATAATCATCAGGGGCAGGGGGTACCTATGAAAACAAGAATACTTTTAGTGGATGATGAAAAAGAATTTGTAGAGACACTGGCTGAGCGCCTTAGGACCAGAGGCTTTCATGTTACGGAAGCCTATAGCGGCGACGAGGCTTTGGAAATATTGAAAGAATACAATTTTGATGTGACCATTTTGGACGTTCAGATGCCGGGGATGGATGGCATTGAGGCATTAGCTGCGATAAAGAAACTGAAACCTTTGACAGAAGTTTTGATGCTGACGGGCCACGGAACCATTGAAACCGCCATTGAAGGTATGAAAATCGGTGCTTTTGATTTCCTGCTAAAGCCGTGCAAGATGGACGTTTTGCTGGAGAAGATCAACGGAGCGTACGACCGAAAATCGGAGCATGAAGAACGGATTCGAAAAGCGATGGTGGACAAACTGTCAACATCGCCCATGAGCGTTTTTGAAAAATGATCCGGCACTGTTTAAAAAGATATAACAACAGTAAGTTATGCTTGTTTTAGGAGGGAAATAACATGATGAAGCCATTGGTTTTACTGGTAGATGACGAGGCTCCCTTTGTGGAAACCATGACAAAACGTCTTTCAAAAAGGGACCTCAAAATAATTGCAGCCTTTAGCGGCGAAGAGGCCCTTGAAATACTAAATAAAAATCGAAATACAGATGTTGTTATCCTTGATGTCAAGATGCCGGGAATGAACGGCATTGAAACGCTGGAACAGATAAGAAAACAGTTCCCTTTGATGGAGGTCATCATGCTCACCGGTCACGCCACCGTTGAATCTGCCATAGAGGGGATGAAGCTGGGTGCTTTTGATTACTTGATGAAGCCGTGTGAAATAGAACAGCTTATGGCCAAAGTTCAAGAGGCTGCCAAGAAAAAAAGAGACCACGAAGAGAAAATCAGAGAAGCCCGGGTTCGGGAGGCACTTTCGGCACACGGCTTGGAATAAGACGCAAACCGAAAATATCATAATAATTTTGTTGCTGTGCATCCCCTGATTTGTTAATGCGAAACAGGGGATGCACAAGATGTCTCTCTTCAGTGATAATTTTCGACGATCTTAGACGTTAAAAATTTGAAAAATGTTGAAAAAGATAAGTCTGAGAAGCAGGATATTAATAAATATAACCGCTCTGGTAGTCATCACGATCATTGGTGCGTTGGTGATGGTTGGGTATACGTACCGGATGGAAAGACTTTTAACCCAGATCATCGACAAGTACATGGGGGGACTCCAGATGGCCCAATCCATGGAAAATGCCCTGGACAACCAGAAGGGATTTGCTTCCTACTATCTATTGGATGGAAATCCAAATTGGCTCATACAGATGGCGGAATACCGCCATATTTTTGAGGATAAACTTGAAAAAACGCAGCACCTTGCCACAACAGTAGAGGAAAAAAAGGTTCTAAACCTCATAGAATCGGAATATGCAAAGTACATCGCTGCCAAAGATCAGGTTGTCAATTATTATAAGTCCGGAGATCGCGAAAAAGGTAAAAAACTCCACGAAAAAGTGCGAGACAGTTTTTTCGAAATCCTTAAGCTTTGCGAAAACGGCAAGCAGCTTTTCAATGATAAGGCTCAAAAAGCTAAAATTCAGAGCTTGAATCAGGCCAAAAAACTCAGAATTATTGCTGGATCGGCTGTGCTGATGATTCTTTTTTT
>JAOUGB010000498.1 GCA_029857875.1 Desulfobacteraceae bacterium
AGACACCTCAAATTGGTTTAACCTTATCATTACCTAAATAACACGCCTAATATTGATATTAATCCGGCAATTGAATATACAAACAACTTTGGTTGGAGAAGAGGATTCGAGGATTCAAGGGGTCAAGGATTCAAGTGTTTGTCCTCCACCGATCAAAATCATCAACTCTTTTGGAGATGATCCCTTTTTTATAACTTTATCAATATATTAAACGCCCAATTTAGTTAGTGTTCATCCATAAATGAGGATTTTTGTTCAAGATCAAGGCATGCGAAAAAAATAACCACAGGTATATGTATAATATTCCGAGGATTATTTTTTGAGCATAACGCAGAGACTTGTCCGCCTCCGGCGGGTTGGGCAAAAAGACCATTTATGGATGGACACTACTTAAACGATTCTCATCCTATGCGTTTTTTGTAATTTTTCCCACAGCTTTTCGATGATGACAAAAGCCGCACCACCCCCGTCAAGTTTGTCTTTACCTGAAACCGAAAGGCAGGACGCAAAAAGCTTGCCGTCAACATCCTCTTTGAAAATTCGATTTTGGATAAAAACCCCCAGGGTCGAATCGAGAGATTCCAGGGCTTCCCTTTCCATATTTGCGATGTTTACCCGGTCTTTTAACGGCATATCGACGATGATCTGACTAACGGCTTCATCCACCGATGCCGGCGCCGGCATCGGTTCTTCAGACGTATCGTCTTTATTCCGGTCCGTCCAAAGTCCGGCGGATGGGGTCTTTACAAGCCCTAACAAAACGGCTCCTTCGATAATGTCCATGGTGTCTTTATATATGTTGGAATCTTCACTGGTCCTTGAACCGTTTACATTCAAAACTTCAATGTCATTCTCTTTTATCCAGGCGTTGAGCCTGGATGCGGCCGTAAATTCCGATAACGTGTTCAAATCGATATGCAGGCATGGTCGACCATGCTTTTGGGCCATTTTAAGGCAGTAATCCGCACCGCCTGTGAGTGTACCATGTGAAATGACAACCGATCCATGGGAATCGATCACATTCTGCTCGATACGATCTTTGAAACTGGGTGTTGACATCTCTTTCAAGTGATATTTGGACGGCAGTATCCCGCTCTGGGTTTTACGCCCTTTTTGAATCCAACCGCCATGCGGGATGCCGTATTTTATGGCCACATCCAGCGCACCCTGATCGGCGCCGATCTGGCCCCCTGATATAATCTTTTTTATCATGATTGTTTTCCTAACTTGAGCTTTAATTTTTAATCATACGTATGATCATCGATAATTTCAATCTGCATTATGTAGCACTTTTCAAAAAAATGCTTGACAGATTGAGACCATGGCCTTATAGTTCGATATATGTCGAACAGTAAGACCATAGATCCCGAAGAATTTGCAGAGATTTTTAAAGCTCTGTCCAACCCGAATCGCTTGAAAATCTTCACCCTTCTGGCATCCTGCTGTATACCGGGAACGGTCAGCGTGTTAGACAGTGACGATACCGCGTGCGTCGGTGATCTGGGACGGGAATTGGACATTGTAAAATCCACTGTTTCGCATCATATCAAGGAATTGCGTCGCGTTGGACTTATCCGAACCCGCAGGGACGGTCAAAAAATCCTGTGCTGGGTGGACCCTGACCTGGTAAACGCACTCAGGGATTTTTTTGCCTTTTAATCATAAAAATTTTTGCCTATATTGTTCGACTGTTATCGAATCATCTAACAACGGAGGTAATGTATGAAAAATGAACATCAAAACCGTATTCGACAGGCGGTTCGCGAACGCTACGCCGGTATTGCAGGCCAAAAAGCCGTGGGTTGCGGCTGCAACACGCCTTCAACCATGAACAACGACAACACAATCTCTGCTGAAACCGTGAGCCGGGCTCTCGGGTATTCTGAAGAAGACATCCAGTCTGCTCCCGAGGGGGCCAATCTCGGCCTTGGATGTGGAAACCCCCGGGCCATTGCAGGGCTAAAATCCGGAGAAACGGTAATGGATCTGGGCAGTGGCGCCGGCTTCGATTGTTTTTTGGCCGCGAAAAACGTCGGGAGTTCCGGTCGTGTCATCGGTGTGGACATGACCCCGGAGATGGTCGAAAAGGCACGACAACATGCCGAAACCAGAGGGATTTCAAACGTGGAATTCAGGCTGGGTGAAATTGAACATTTGCCGGCGGCAGACAACAGCATCGATGTCATCATGTCAAACTGCGTCATAAACCTATCTCCTGACAAATCGGCGGTATTTAATGAGGCCTTTCGAGTCCTTAAACCCGGAGGACGCCTGGCCATATCTGACATTGTCGCAACAAAATCCCTGCCCCCGCAAGTTCGAAACAACCTCTCGATGCTTACCGGCTGTGTGGGTGGCGCCGAGCGTATCGAAGATGTGAAACAGATGCTTTGGGAGGCCGGATTTAAAGATGTCCGAATCGAGTCGCTGGTGCAAAGTCGAGAATTTATCAAGGAATGGTTTCCGGGATACGGAATCGAAGACCATATTGTTTCGGCTTCGATTAGCGCAATCAAACCCGTCGATAGCAATAAAGTCGGGAGGAATCGAGTCACTACGACAGACGAAAAATGCGATATCGTACTTCCTCTTTCAAAAGAAGCCTGATCCAGAGGACCAGGATTCCAATGTTAGGTTAAATTGTTGTAACCTTTCCATCAACAAATTCGTCTTAGAATAAAAACACCCAAGGAGGATAAATATCATGGACAAAAAAACAGAAGTTATGGTTGCACTGGGTGCAGCCATCGGTGTCAATTGCATCCCCTGCTTTGATCATTTGTATTCCAAAGCAAAAGAAATCCATATGGATGATGAAGAGATAAAGGAGATCGTCGAGATTGCCGGCAAGGTAAAAAACGGCGCATCCACGTTTTTGAAACAGGCAATCAGCGACCTTGTGGGTAACGTCGATGACTCCCGGCAACCTT
>JAOUGB010000499.1 GCA_029857875.1 Desulfobacteraceae bacterium
CCGGTTTTTAAGAGACTCGGAGACATCACCGGCAACAATGCGTTGGGCCAGACCCTCAACAATGGCGGTTTTACCGACGCCGGGTTCACCGATGAGAACAGGGTTGTTTTTGGTTCGTCTGGAGAGCACCTGAACAATTCGCCGGATCTCGTCATCACGCCCGATCACCGGGTCGAGTTTTCCCAAACGGGCCAGGTCGGTGAGATTGCGACTGAACTTGTCCAGGGCCTGATATTTTTCTTCAGGGTTCGGATCTGTTATCCGCTGGGAGCCGCGAATATCCATGAGAACTTTTAAAATCGATTCTCTAGTAATTCCCTTTGCTTTAAGAATTTTGGCAGCTTCCCCCTTTTTTTCGTCTGATATGCTTATAAAGATATGTTCAATGCTGACATACTGGTCTTTCATTTTCGCGGCTTCCCCAAATGCCGCGTCGAGAACACTTTTGGACCTGGGAGAAATATAGGCATCGCCGACTGCACCGCCGCTGACTTTCGGTAATTTGTCAATGGCATTGGACAGTTCACGAGAAACATCATTTGTGGAAACGCCCAGCTTGTTCAACATGGCCTGGGCAATGCCTTCGGGTTCTTTGAGCATGGTCGACAGCAAATGCTCCGGTTCGATCTGCTGGTGGTTATGGGATGATGCCAGCGATTGTGCATTTTGAATGAGTTCCTGTGATTTTATGGTGAATTTGTCAAAACGCATTCATTCCTCCTTATGATTTTGCTTTTAATTTTTTTTTCCGGCCTGCTGCGCTTTTTTTGAGGTGCTATAAATTACGGATACGACACATAACCTCTTATTTTCAAGTGCTAAAAAAATAAACATTGACTGTTTAATGTCAAACCATCTAAAGATATGATTTTTTATCAATTCAACCATCAACCAAATTTCGAAAATTTGGTGATTTACGTTTTTAGGAGCGTTTAATTTGCTGGGAACCATCGTCAATACGTTAGCCATCATTGTGGGCAGTCTATTGGGAATCGTCTTTAGGGGCGGTATCCCTAATAAATATCAGGTTACAATCATGCAGGCCATCAGCCTTGCGGTTATACTGATCGGCCTCAAAATGGCGTTTAAAACCGATGCCATATTGTTGGTCATTTTTAGTCTGGTCATTGGAAGTATATTCGGAGAGTTCTTAAAAATAGAAGACAGACTGGAGAACCTGGGCAAGCGGCTTGAAAACAAATTCGCAAAAGCCGGGAACGGCATTGCCAAGGGATTTGTAGTTGCCAGTTTGGTGTATTGTGTGGGTTCAATGGCGATAGTGGGGTCAATGGAAAGCGGACTCACCGGTAATCATCAAACCTTGTTTGCCAAATCCGCCCTGGACGGATTGTCTTCCATTATTTTTGCATCGACATTTGGCATCGGCGTTTTGTTTTCCTCAATTTCCGTGTTCGTATATCAAGGATTTATCACCCTGACCGCATCATTGATGAAGCCGTTTCTTATTCCCCCGGTCATCAATCAAATGTCGGGAGTCGGTGGTCTATTGATCATGGCCATCGGCTTTAACCTGCTTGAAATCAAAATAATCAAAGTCGGCAACATGCTTCCCGCCATATTTATTCCACTGATTTACTATATGATGAAACAATTGGTAAACTTTTTCTAACTTCAAATGTTGATAATATAAAGTTATTTCATGTTTGTATAATTATTTTTATATGTTTTATATAAAAATTATTGACAAATACATACCCTAAAGATATTAATTCTGCCAAGTTGTTGATGGGGGCAAACATGGATGTTTATCGTAATGTTTTGTATGACCTCATCACACTCGATTTCCTCCCACTCGTCGCTTTCAGGTGCAAGGTTGAGGGGGATATTTCCATGATTTGCCCCTTTTTTTTGGACTTTTGTTATGTCAGATAAGATATAACCGGACTATGAGAAGAATTCACAAATGTATATGCAACCATCTCTATCTTCGAGCTGATTGACCTTCCTTTACCTTCCTCAGCTTTCCAGTTGGCAACGGCATTTGTTTGTTGATGGTATTTAGATAAAAACCGGAGAATGAATTCGGGTTTTATTTTTAGCACCTAAAGAAATTTATTTCGGCCAGCTGCTCCATAGGCTTTTTAATCATATTTGGGTACGAAATTTGAGTGATTTTAGTTTTGTCAAAAAAGCATACGTTTTTCTTTGATGTCACAATTTTGACGGCCATTTATTTTTAAATATTTCAATGTGTTATCCAATACATTTATAGAAATGATGCCGGATTGTCAAATAATTCCTCTCAGTGATCACATCCGTTCTATCCCCTAAATTGCAATAACTGTCTAATATTTAAATGATTATTAATAGCTGTTTAATATGGCATCTTTTTTGCTCTTATTTACGAACATATGACTTTCAACCATAGTTAACGAGGTAAAATCAACTTCATAACTTTAAAGCCCAAGGTGCTTCTCCAAATTAGTTGGAGAAAAGGATTCGAGGAATCAAGGATTCCAGAGGTCATCTTTATTGATTTGTTTTTAAAGCTTTTTCACTCGAACCCTTGAATCCTTGAACCCTTGGTCCCTTATCAATCGACCAATTCTTTGGGAGATGATTCAAGCCTAATAACATGAAGGATGGAATTATTAAAAAATTTACATATAAAATTAAGATCGTCTTCACAGCTTTTATTTTAGTTTTCTTTACTATACCTGCCTCGAGCCTATTTGCCGCACAATACAGCCATACTTATCAATTTGAAGCCCCTATAATCATAACGCTCTCAAATGGCCAGCAAATTTTGAAGATGAACGGCACACACCAAAAGGACGATATGGTTGGCCATCCGATCCTCCCTGTAAAAACATCGAAAATTTTCATTCCCGCAGATGAAAAAGTCGTATCAACCGAAATAAGATATGGAACATTAAAAGAAATTGAAGGATCTTACATCATCCA
>JAOUGB010000500.1 GCA_029857875.1 Desulfobacteraceae bacterium
GAAATTAAGACCCTTAGCGGCGGTATTGGGATCACCGCCGACGGCGTAGCTGAAGCGCAGGGATTGGGGGCTTCCCTCAAAGATAATAAGGAATTTAAAATTTGAATGATGCCCAAACAACTTCGATCAATAAAAGCAATGCATTTGGTAGCGAGACTTTTCGGTCCCAACTCATACCACTTTTCTTCATAGCATCCATTTTTTTATTAAACTTTACTTCACGAATTGTTTTAGCACCATTACTGCCTACAATTGAAAAGAATTTGAGATTGAGTCACGGCAATGCAGGTTCATTGTTTCTTTTTCTTTCCCTAGGATACTTCATATCACTCCTTGGCTCCGGTCACATATCTTCTCGAATAAGCCATAAAAAGACCATCGCTGTTTCAGCCATAGCCGTAGGTATTGCGCTTTCAGCCGTCTCTTTCAGCAAAAGTCTCTTTGCGGTGCAATGTTGTATATTTCTTTTGGGAATCTCAGCGGGCATGTATCTTCCGTCTGGCATTACAACAGTAACATCTCTTGTTAATTCCAAAGACTGGGGAAAAGCCGTGGCCATTCACGAACTTGCCCCAAATTTGAGCTTTATATTGACGCCCTTGTTGGTAGCAATACTCCTTCACTGGTTTTTCTGGCGACATATTTTATTTTTGATTGGAACAGGTTCTGTGATTGTGGGAATCGCATTTGCCCGCTTTGGCAAGGGAGGCCATTTTTTGGGACAAGCACCGAATTTTTCTGCGATCAAAACAATCATAAAGATACCCAATTTCTGGATCCTGATTTTTTTATTTAGTTTGGCCATTACCAGCACGCTCGGAATTTACAATATGCTTCCGTTATACTTGGTTGCTGAACATGGTGTAAATCATGAGTGGGCAAACACCCTGGTGGGCATTTCTCGCATATCGACCCTGGGAATGGCATTTTTATCAGGATGGGCAACGGATCGTCTGGGACCCAAGACAATTTTGTTATGTGTATTTTTTGTCACCGGAATTCTGACATTGCTATTGGGCATTGCTTCTACATACTGGGTTATTATCGTCGTATTTCTTCAGCCGATTTTGGCGGTATGCTTCTATCCCGCCGGCTTTTCGGCATTATCATCAATAAGTACACCGGAAAACAGAAATGTGGCCATCTCATTGACCATACCCATTGCTTTTGTCTTGGGGGGTGGTGCTGTTCCGGCTTTCATTGGCATTATGGCGGATTTAGGCTACTTTTCCTGGGGCATCAGTCTCTCCGGGGTCCTGATCATGACCGGTTTCTTTTTATCTTTTTTTCTTCATCTCAAGTGACATGCAAAGTGTACGAACTTGAGTTACCATTATTAACCTGAATCATTAAAAATTAATTAAATTGTGGTCAATCGTCGTTGACAGATCGACCCGATCTACCTATATTTCAATGTATACCTTTTGAATTGATGATATGAATAGGAGGAAATCATGTTTAATCCTGAAAAGCTTTTAGGCGGGCTGTTGATGGGAGGTTCCCGACGGCGCAGCGGGCTGGGGAGTCTGATTTCAAGTGGCGCTGCCCTGGGTCTCGCCGGTGTTGCCATGGAGGCCGTGGAGCATTTTTTGGATAAATCTAAAACTTCGACATCCGGATTACCCCCATCAGGCCCCCCGTCTATTCAAACATCAGCACCTTCACAACCACCACAAGCACCTGGTATGACAACTCCACCGCCGCCCCCTGGCGCGACAATCGCTGCACCGCCACCTCCGCCATCGCCTACATCCATTGCCCCTGACCGCATTGATGCCACTCAAGTTGGACAGGAGGCTGTTTTGCTGATTCGTGCCATGATTGCCGCTGCCAACGCTGATGGTGTAATAGACGAAGAAGAGCGTAACCGAATTCTTAAAAAGCTTGAAACATTGGATCTCAGTGATCAAGAGCATTCCTTTATTGTTAAAGAACTTTTGTCGCCCGCCGAATTGGAGGATATCGTCGCACAGGTTAAATCACCGGAAATGGCAAAAAAAGTTTATTCGGTCTCCCTTCTGGCCATTGAGGTCGACACAGATGCCGAGCGTACATATATGAACACACTGGCCCAACAATTGAGTTTAAATGAATCGGATCTCAACGACATTTACCGAACACTTGGGATTGAAATACCTTAAGCCTTATGCAATTATCTGATTTTCACCAAAGAAGGAGGATAAAAAATGTCACAGTGGTATTTAAGTTATGATGGAAACCAGATCGGCCCTCTGGATAAAGCCCAGGCCGTGGCCCAGGCTCAAAAAAATCCCAACGGACATGCCTGGCGGGAAGGCTTTGCAGAATGGCTTCCCATTTCACAGATTGCAGAATTTAGCTCTTCGGGTGTTTCCATTCCTGAGCCGCCGTCTTTTACAAGTGCATCAGCAGATGAGATCGATTTTAAGATTTTCGGTTCGGAGATGCAATTTGTTGAAGTTGAACTCGACCCAGGAGAAAGTGCAGTGGCTGAAGCAGGTGCCATGATGTATAAAGACCATTCGGTCAATATGGAAACCGTATTCGGAGATGCCTCCGGATCTGGCAGAGGCGGCGGATTCATGGACAAGTTGCTTGGTGCCGGAAAGAGGCTGTTAACCGGTGAAAGTCTTTTTATGACGGTTTTTACACACACCGGTCAAGGCAAAGCCCATGTGGCATTCGGCGCTCCATATCCCGGCAACATTATTCCGATTCCGTTGACCAGCGTGGGCGGCTGTCTGATCTGTCAGAAAGACAGCTTCCTATGTGCGGCCAAAGGCGTTTCCATCGGTATTCATTTTCAACAAAAGATTCTGACCGGGTTGTTCGGCGGTGAAGGTTTCATTATGCAAAAACTCGAAGGCGACGGAATGGTCTTTGTTCACGCAGGCGGAACCGTTGTGGATCGGAAACTTCAACCCGGTGAAGTGCTGCATGTCGAT
>JAOUGB010000501.1 GCA_029857875.1 Desulfobacteraceae bacterium
AGGTCTTGAAAAACAGTTTATTGAGCAGGCGCTTAAAAACGGAATGGGCGGTCTTAAAGGTCATCGATCCGTAGGAGGGTGCCGTGCGTCGATTTATAATGCAACGCCGCTGGCGGCAATCGAAGCCCTTATTGATTTTATGAAGGACTTTGAGCAGAAAAATGGATGACTTTTAATATTCGGCGATGAGTGATACGTATCATCATTCACTATGAGAAATTCGGGCTTATTCGCACAGCTCGAAAAGTGCGGCAGCGCCCATCCCTCCGCCGATACACATCGACTCGATGCCGTATTGAACGCCGCGTTCTTTCATATTGGCAAGCAGTGTTGCGCAGAGTTTGGCGCCCGTGCATCCCAGCGGATGTCCCAATGCAATGGCACCGCCGTGAATGTTGACTCGTTCCATGTCAATGCCGAGTTCCCGGATACAATACACCGCCTGAGATGCAAAAGCCTCGTTGATCTCAAAAAGACCGATATGGTCAATATCCATACCGGCCATATCCAAAAGTTTTGGAATGGCGTATCGGGGTCCCACCCCCATTTCTTCGGCCTTGCAGCCAACGGTTGTATAATATTTTAACTTGGCTATGGGTTTCAGTCCAAGGGCATCAAGCTTTTGAGCGCTCATGATAATACTTGCGGCTGCACCGTCGGTGGTCTGAGAAGAGTTCCCTGCAGTCACCGTTCCACCTAAAGCAAATACCGGGTTCAGATTAGAAAGCCCCTCCATGGTCGTGGAGGGCCGGATACCGTCGTCATCTTTGACAAGAAAGGTTTCTTTCTTGTAGATACCCTTTTTATCTTGAACAAATTTGTGTGCCGGTGTGGGAACGATTTCAGTAAAAAGCTTTTTATTCATGGCCTCTGTGGACTTCATTTGAGAGTGATACGCGAATTCATCCTGTTCTTCTCTGGAAACGTTGTACTGGTTGGCAACGATTTCGGCGGTTATTCCCATGGAAACGTAAAGATTGGCGTGTTGTTTAGAATATTCAGGATGTGGTCTGGGGAGATTTCCACCCATGGGAACAAAAGTCATGGATTCCAGCCCCCCGCCAATGGTGATATCCGACCAACCCGACATGACGCGCAATGAGGCCTGGGCGATCGCCTCGAGGCCGGAGGCACAGAACCGGTTGACCGTGGCGCCGGAAACTTGTACCGGAAATCCAGCGATCTGGGATGCGATTCTTCCGATGTTCAGCCCCTGTTCAGCTTCGGGAAACGCGCAGCCGATCATAATGTCATCCACATCTTTCATTTCAAGGTTTGGTGTTTTGTCGATGGCAGATTTCAGAATAAAGGACAGCAGATCTTCAGGTCGTGTATCTTTAAAAGCCCCTTTACTTTTCTTGCAGCCGGGTGTTCTGATGGATTGGACGATGTAGGCGTCTCTCATATTCCCTCCTTTGAGACCTTTTTAATAAGCTTTAAAAAGTCCCAGTTGGTTATCAAATAAAATGGCCAGTGATCCATTGTTAATTTCTCAAGGGTTTGCCGGTTTTTAACATGTGTTCAACCCTGGCCATGGTCTTTTCTTCTTTCCAGAAATCGACAAAAGCCTCTCTTTCAAGATTAAGGATGACATCCTCTTTGACGCTGCTGTTGTCTCTTACTTCTCCACCACTGATGACAAAGGCGATTCTTTTTGCCAGAAATGCATCGTATTCTGAGATAAATTTTCCTTTCAGCATATTAAAAATCTCCACCTCAATCATTCCCTGGGCAGCCTGTCCCAAAACCTTTATCGGTTGTTTTATCGGCGGTGCGTAGCCTTCATCGACCATCTTCAAAACCTCTTTTTTGGCCTCACCGATCAGATAGTCCCGGTTAAATACGATTCTGTCCGTAGGGCCCAAAAAGCCGCTGATTCTGGCTTCAGCAGCAGATGTTGAAACTTGAGCCAGTGCAATGGACATGAACACCGGAACGAAAAACTTGGCAAGGTCGACATCGGTGGCCACTTCAGGGATCGTCTGAACGAACTTTTTCCAAAGATTTAAACATCCGCCGCCCGATGGGAGCAGGCCGACGCCAATCTCAACAAGTCCCATGTAGAGTTCGGTATGGGCCACAATTCTGTCGGCGCCGAGGCACACCTCGCATCCACCGCCAAGGGTCATGCCGTAAGGGGCTGCGACGACCGGAAAGCTCGAATATTTTTCTTTTTGTATAGCGTCTTGTGCCATACACAAAAATGCATCGATTTCCGAGTACTTCCCTTCCTTTGCCAGACCGGCCATGAAAAAAAGATCCCCGCCTGCTGAAAAGGCCCCCGGCATTCCGCCGGCCTGATTTCCGATGACAAGACCCAAACCGTTGGCATCCACATATTCCATGATTTTTTGCTGAAATTCGATAATTTCTTTGTTCAAGGCATTCATCTTGGTATGAAATTCCAAACAAAAGACGCCGTCGTCAAGATCTATTAATGAAGCTGATTTACAGGACTGAACGAGGTTACCCGCACCTTTCAGGGTTTCAAGAGAAACCATCGTTTTGCTGGCAACAATCTCTGTATAGCTTTCGGTGGTAAAATCATATGCAAAACGTTTACCCATATCGGTTTTGTAAAATGACGCATGGCCTGCTGCAATCATCCGCTTAACTTTTTCAGGGATTTCAAACCCGTCTTTTTCCATCTTATCTACAGAAGCCTCAATGCCGATGGCATCCCAGGTTTCAAAGGGGCCCATCTCAAAGTTGAATCCCCATTTCATGGCATTGTCAATGTCAACGATGGTATCTGAAATTTCAGCTATCCTGTTAACCGCGTAGATCAGGCCGTTTGCCACAACTTTCCAAGCAAACCTGGCACCTTTGTCCTGGCCATAGACGATAGTCTTGATTTTTTCAGGAAGTGTTTTTGCCTTTTTAGCTTCAACAAGGCATGGGAAGTCGGAAGGTTCATATTTA
>JAOUGB010000502.1 GCA_029857875.1 Desulfobacteraceae bacterium
GGTCCTATAGCGGGGAATCAAGGTGACTACCATACCGATAAATGCACCAAACGGACATTTTTGTATCAATGAAAATTGTTCTATTTTACTGGTGATCTGCCCCGGAGTTGCTGAAAACTGGCATACAGTTCTCCAGGATATGGGAACATCCCCCAATAGAGACCGAATGATATCTTTGAGTTCCCAGATGCTGAAAAAACAGGCGTGATTATAAATGGTCCGGGTAAAAACACCTTTGATCCGTCGATGAATCCCCGTGATTGCATAACGGTTAAGGACACCCAAAAATATTTTGTCTTTGGCCACCCGGCATGCTTCTTCAAGGGCCTTTTTCGGATCTTCCACAAATTCAAGGGTGGTAATGAGGCAGGCATAGTTGAAGGAATTATCATCAAACGGTAGATCCTCTGCAAAGCCTCGATGGAGATCTGCGCGATTTCCAATGTTTTTTTGTGCAATATCAAGCATATAAGGTGAAGGATCGAGACCTGTTACCTGAAGACCCTTCTCAAGAAAGGTCTGCAAACCGAAACCGGTTCCACAACCAATATCGAGTATGCTCTCTCCGTGTACAGGCTTGAGCGCATTGAGCATCAAGCGCTTTTCAAGATCCGCAACAAACCTGCTTTTAGGATCATTGAGCCGCTTTTCGTAATAAATCGAATCATTAAAGTCAAAGACATAGCCCATACAAAATTCCTTTAATGAAAAAAACTAATTTTTTCAAGTAGAAAACGTTTTTATCATCGGACTATTATTTTATCTTGCATCTTATTAAGGTTAAATGTGAATATTGCTGGTGGATGCCTTGACACAATTACCGTCAACATACTATATCCTTTCAACTAAATATAACTATTTTATTTCCATGCCAATCTTAAAAATGGCTGCAAAGCGAGTTTAAATTGAAGGAATTTTTTAAAGTCACCGACCTGAATAAAGTACTGGAATATGCATCCGACTTTCCCAGGCTTGAAACCGAAGACATATTCCTTATGGAATCGAGAGGAAGGATGCTTGCTGCGGATATGAATGCGGATATCGATCTTCCGGATTTTATGCGATCTACTATGGACGGGTATGCAGTTTGTGCGTCTTCCACATTTGGTGCTTCAGAAGCAAATCCGGCATATCTTACCATCAAAGGTTCCGTGCCCATGGGAGAATCCCCCGCCTTTTCCATTGGTGTCGGTGAGGTCGCCAAGATTTCTACCGGAGGCATGCTGCCGAACGGTGCCGACAGTGTGGTAATGATCGAACACACCGAGGCCATCGACAAAACAACCATAGAAGTTTACAAAAGTGTCGCACCTGGTCAAAACATCCTTGAAAAGGGAGAAGATATGCACAAAGGCCAAACCCTGGTTCCAGCCGGAGAGTGTCTAAGGGCCCAGGAAATCGGACTATTAGCTGCCTTTGGCAAAAAAAGGATAACTGTTTATAAAAAGCCCGTTGTCAGCATCATCTCTACGGGAGATGAAGTGGTTTCCATTGAAGAGATGCCCGATCCAGGACAAATTCGCGATATCAATATGTATACCCTTTCCGGGCTTGTAGAAAAGGCCGGCGCTGTTCCAACCACATACGGAATTGTTCGGGACGATTTTGACGATCTCTTCGAGAAATGTACCATGGCCCTAGCCCAATCAGATATGGTTTTGATTTCAGGGGGAAGTTCCGTGGGCACCCGTGATTTTACCATCGAAGTGCTCTCTGCCCTCCCTGCATCCGAAATCCTCGTTCACGGCATCTCCATAAGTCCTGGGAAACCGACGATTCTTGCCAGGTCCGGCGATCAGGCCATATGGGGTTTGCCGGGACAGGTGACGTCAACCATGGTGGTCTTTGAAATTGTCGTCAAGCCTTTTATTGAGCATATTGGCGGCCTTTCCCCTGAACATAAAAGACATTTTAATCCTGTTGCTCAACTTAACAGAAACATTTCATCGACTCAGGGCCGGACAGATTATATTCGCGTTAAGTTGTTTGAAAAGGACGGCATTCTGTGGGCGGAACCCATTCTTGGCAAATCAGGTCTGATCAATACCATGGTCAAAGCCGATGGCTTGATTGAAATCGGATTAAACACAGAAGGGTTGGATGAAGGCACCAAGGTGGAGGTAATACCCCTATAGCTCCTCAAAATTGAATGTTGTGATTGGTAGTGCAGGAAGTAGGTTAACCTGATTTATACCACTTCCAACAAATTGATGATTGATGATTGACGATTGACGATTGAATGTATTGTTCTAATTTTATTAATAAAAAGATAGTGAGAACAAATGAGCCATAAACGCAACGTTTATCTAAAGATGAAACCCTTAAAAGAAGCGCGAGAGATTCTCTTTAATCGGTTTCTTTCCGAGAGGGTGATTTCCAAAGAGATGATTTCCGTGCCCGACGCAGTGGGCCGGGTTCTTGCAGAACCGGTAACGGCCGTGATTTCCTCACCCAATTTTCATTTATCCGCCATGGACGGCATCGCCGTGAAAGCATCAAATACCTTTGGTGCATCTGAAACCAAGCCAAAAGAGTTGATTATGGGAAAGGACGCTTTCTATGTCAACACCGGTCATGTCATGCCCGAGAACACCGATACGGTGATCATGATAGAATATATTCAAATTCTCGACCAAAACCGGGTCAAAATCGAAACTCCGGCATTTCCGTGGCAACATGTTCGAAAGGTTGGTGAGGATATTGTGGCCACCGAGCTTCTCTTCCCCCAAAACCATGTCATCACACCGTATTGTGTTGGGGCCCTGCTTTCAGGCGGTGTTTTTGAAGTACCGGTAAAGATCCAACCCAAAATACTGATTATTCCAACAGGGTCCGAGCTTGTCGACTGGCGTGAAACAATCGTTGAAAACCTTCAGCCGGGTCAGGTGATTGAAACCAATTCTTTTGTTCTCGGGAAGCT
>JAOUGB010000503.1 GCA_029857875.1 Desulfobacteraceae bacterium
CCGCCGCCACCGGACGAACCGCCACCGCCACCGCCCGAACTGGATCCGGGGGGAGAAGAGGACGAAGAGATGACAGAAGAAAAGGATGATCCAAGGCTGTTTGCCATGCCGCCTGCACCCAGACTGTGCCAGTTATTTGCGTCATACCAGGTGGGTGAATAATCGCTGCCCCTTCCCGCCTGGGCCAAAACATCGGCAAACTGTTCGCTCCACTGGTTTTCGACGTCCAAGGCCAGGGCATAAGGAAGAAATTTCTCAAATAGTTGCGGGGTTTTTTCCGGAGGATTTCGCATGGCAAGACCTTGTTTTTCGGCAACGGAAAGATAGAGCTTAAACCCCTCGATCTGATCCATGATCCTGCGGCCATAGATGGTGGGTGCCTTCATCAGGTGATAAAAGATGAAATTCACGGCGATGATCAGAAACAAAACCACGACTGCCATGGGCGAAGCCATTTTGGAAAGGGCCCACATGCCGAAGAACCAGAATATCACAAAAGCGAGTGTAAACAGCGTGATGCTGATGGCGTTCGATTTTTTTACATGGCCGTCGGGAAGGTCTCTGGGAGAGGGTGTTTTCCATGCCTTGACGGTCGCAAAGACCAGTGCCAAACAGGCCCCTGTCCAAATGCTCAGCCAGACCAGCATAAAAATGGCGGCCCCGACTTCAGGGGCTGACAACACCATGCACACCAGGGTAACCAAAGAGATGACCACCCCCGGGATCAGCCACTTGGAATTGTGCTGGAAATAGAGTTTTTCAAAATCGATTTTCAGGCTTTTTTTAAAAGCATCCATGGCCTTGCCGATTTTGCTGTGATTGGCGGTTTCCAGTGTTATGCGATTTGCCCCTTGAAACAGGTTCTTAGCAATCATTCTTTCGCCCATGGAAAGAAGGGGTCCATTGGTTCCGGTTTTAGACAGGATAAATTTGTCTTCGTTTTCCCGTATATTCAGAAAGCCTTTGACGGCCATGTTGACCACGGCTGAAGCAAAAGATTTATGATCAAAGCCCATCCGGGTCACAAAACGGACAGCCCCGGGCGTGAAGCTTTTTGGCGGCGAGAACAGAGGAATGATCGGTCCTTTATCAGGATCCCGGCCCATCTTGAACCATACCCACAGATAATACGCCATTAAAATGATCATCCCCAGTACGGCGGAGATGGTTGAGGGATTGTCGCTAAGGAAATAACCGGCCTTATCTTTGAACGTAGGTGTTGGCACAAAACCTTTGGGCCAGGAAACCGCTATGGTCAGCCCTTCCCTGGGCCTGAGCGGCCGGGTAGTGGCAAAATGGACGTTGCCCGAATCATCTCTGCTGACCGAAAAATTCTGCCCCCGGGCACCCTTGGGGCCTGTGTACGCCGATACCTCGAGGACTTCTGCGCCGGGTGGCGGTTCTACCACAGCCTGAGCCTGTTCAATGGAAAAAGACCATCCATTACCGGTGACATTCCAGTAGAGTTCGTCGAATTCGTCGAAATACCCCAGCTGCCGGTCTGTGCGATACATGAGGGTGTACGCATGTTTACCGGTTCGCACCATCTGGTTTTTTTGCCCCATGTAAACCCGGATACCGTTGGCGATCTTTTTTAAATGAAATGCTTCGGGCAGGCCGTTTCTCAACACCGACATCACCTCGAAACCGACGCGTACGGTATTTCCAAAACGATCTTTGTATTTGCTCGGAAAGTCTCGATAAATGCCGCGCTTGATCTGTTGACCTGCTGCATATACGGCGATGGTTTCAGTGACCGTCATGCTGCCGTCGGTTTGGATCCGGATGTGGCTTTTGAACCTTAGGATGCGTTCTGTCTGTTGTGCAACAGCGGCAGACGACAGCAGAAATGTCAGCACCCCCCAAATAATCAGGATCCGGGAGATTGATTTTTTTTCTTTTGCTTTCCTCTCAACGGCAAAAGAAAAGTATCTTTTCTTTGCGCGCTCTGCGCCTTTGCGGTGAAACTGATCCATGCTAAAATTTGACCTCAGGCACCTCCCGTTCGGCGGCATCTTCAATTTCAAAAAAATCCGCTTTTTCAAACCTGAACCGCTCGGCAATGAGATTGTTTGGAAAGGATTCGATGGAGATATTCAGATTTCTTACCGTGCCGTTATAGTATCTGCGGGCCATCTGTATTTCGCTTTCGATTTGGGAAAGATCGTCTTGAAGATCTAGATAGTTCTGGCTGGCTTTCAAGTCGGGATACGCTTCGGCCAGGGCCAAAAGGTCGCCCAACGACCGGGTCAGGGCTGACTCTATCCGGCTCTTTTCAGCCACCGCCCGGATCTCTTTGCTCCTGGACCTGAGTTTTACGATTTCGGACAGAAGTCCGGCCTCGTGCGCCATATACCCTTTGACCGTTTCAATGAGATTCGGAATCAGATTGGATCGTCGTTTGAGCTGCACTTCAATACCACTCCAGCCCTCTGCCACCATGTTTTTATTTCGAACCAGCTTGTTGTAAAGTAAAATGGCATACAGGATGCCGCCCAACACAACGACAAAAACGATTATCCAGATAACCATCCTTCCCCCTTTTATACTTTATCGTAATTCCAGTCTTTTTTCTTTAATTTTTAATTAAACCGTCCCGGCCAAATGGTTTATTCAGGGTTCAGGGATTACCAGGGACCAGGGTTCGGGGACCTGGGATCAGGAATCAGCCTTAAATACCAAAGTTAATCCTGAAAATCTCCTTCATCATTTCTTTTCAAGGACATAACTAAGCCAAACATCTCCGGATCCTGTTTTGGAAACAGACGTTGAAAAGTCACACACCTTGAATCCCAGGGTGTCAAACACTTCCCGGGCCTTTGGGTCATCCCACAAATAGAAAGTCCTGCCATATGAGTCTGTCCGGTCTCCGGAACCTTCTTTTAGCGTGATTAAAACACTTCCATTCTCAGGTATT
>JAOUGB010000025.1 GCA_029857875.1 Desulfobacteraceae bacterium
ACATTGTACGTTGAACCTGGAATATTCTTGATTCGGAACCGGACTTTTTTTCGTTCAGGTACGACGCGGTGAGCCTTTGTATTTTTTCGCGAACCCGGCAACTCAAGATTTGGTTGACCGGATCGGTTGAGGCAAACGTTCAGCATGGTACCATCGAGTGTCTTTTGATAAATCGGATCTTTGGGATCACTATGGCACACAAGACATTGGTTCACTGCCAGAACCCTTTTAATTTCCGAACTGTTTAGAGGCCGTGAATTTTCCCGGGTAATGGCGGAAAAGGCGCTGACTTTTCCGTTTTTCATCTTCAAAAACCCATCCAGAGGTTTTTCTTTTGATTTTTCACAGAGCATGGTGGCCTGAATGCTGTTCCTATTGACCACATGCTGTCCAAAACCCAGAAAAGCAGGATTGGCGTGACATTCTGAACAACCGACGGCGGTTCTGCCGGTATTGTGAGAATAAAACGGCGCAAAACGCAACCGGTTATTCCCCTTAAACTTTGTCACGTATTCCTTTTTGATTGTCCGGCCATGTTCATCGACCATCGTCACAAAGGTCTGACACCCTGGTGTTACCGGAGAAATCCTGCCGCGCTGGTTGACCGCCAGTGAAAAGGGATAAAGCGTTCGCCAGTCCTCGGTTTCACTGAATTTGCCCGGTGTTTCCTGATCTTTGATATAATCTTTCCCAAACTTTGTTCGGTCATACCGGGTGTGACAACCAAAACACTGGGGCACGGCTCGGGAGTGACACGTATAACACTCCAGCCGCTCATGACCGGCGATGGTGTGTTCCGGTGTTCCGGTAATAACAGGGCTTTGATGCAATTTCCCGGTGCGTTTGCCCAGCACATAGACATTGCCGGATTCGAAAAACACATTGGAATATTTACGCCCTTTACCGGTGATGATCATTTTCATGCCGGGCTGCATTTTTATCGGGTAGCTTTTGGATTCCCGCATGGCTTCATCGTTTTCACGGGTAATTTCTTTAAAATCAGGGCGCTTTTTTCCAGTGCCATGGCAGTCCTCACAGCTGATCTCTGTCTGATGGTACATATTTTCATAGGCATAGCCGTCACCCATAATATCTCTGGACGTATGACAGTCAATACAGTCCATTCCCCAGGCAAAATGGATGTCCTCTGTAATGTAAGTGAGATTGCGAGCGCCGCTGATCATTCTGGGACCCGGCAGGCCGTTTCGGGTGGGCACCAAACAATTATTTCCGTCATGAAGTCCCTGGTAAGTGAGCGCCATACGGCCGCTGCGGTTGTGACAGCGTAAACAGACATCATTTCCGGGCAGGGCTGCCAATTGATGGTTTGCCGAATAAGGTCGCTTGCCTTTGACGGTAAGATCATTCCCCTGATAGATGGCGGTATCGTTATATGGAAAATGGCATGCTGCACAGCCGGAGCCGTGGCTGGCGGCATACTTTTGATTGTCCTCTTGACCTACGTGGCACCGGGAACAAAATTTGCGATACAGTTCTCCTGAAAGATGATTCAGTTGGTCAACATCTTTCAGTTCAAGTGGACTGCCATTTTTGGAAAAGACCTTTTCCGGGCGTGTGCTGTAAAGCTTGCCGTCTTCTCCCTCCCAGGTTTTTTGGATGTTCTTGATCATGCCGGTATTGGTGAGCATGATATTGGCCCGGACCCGTTGTAATTGATAGGGATGACATTTTCCGCAGGTTTGCTCCCAAAATTTTGGATTTGAAGGATTTTTAGGGCCGTGCATGGTTCGGTGAGAAGCTTCTTTATCTTCTGATTTTGAATCGCCGCCGTGACAGTCGACGCAAATCTGATGAGTGGCAGAGGCGAGTTCCAGGTCTTGATGGCATGAAGCGCAGGTGGATTTGCTATGAGAAGCATTGGTACATCCCAGTAAAAGAAATACAGCAGTATTAACAAAAACAATTATGAATGGTCGAAACACAAAAAATCTGAAAGCTGGCAAAAGAATTAAAACCCCCATAATCATCAAAAAAAAAATTACAGTAGAGAAAAAATTAATCCACCGCCAAAACCACCTTGGTCAGAAGAAATGAAGTGGAAGAAAATGATCGATAGTAGTAAAACAAGAGGCACATTTATTATTCTTCTGCTAATTTATATTTAGAGTATAGTTTTTCGACAACAAACCAGGCCAGATAAACCATCAGCATGGACAGCACAAACCATAAAACCGCACCGATTTTAAAGACATCTCCGTTAAAATTGACGAATTTTAATATGTAATCCCGCCCGAAATTTTCAAGCAGTTTGTCCGACTTAAACGCCTCGTTGACATATGCCAGCATGATGAGAATGGGCAGGTATTTGGTCGGTATGCTATTTAAAAGACCCTCGAAAAAGTAGTCATAGTATACCTTGTTGAGTTGCGCCTGGTCGATATTTTTTGCAAGGGCTTTGCCTTTTTCAGGATCTTTACAGGTGAGTGCTTCATTCCGAAGATTGTACCAGTATTGAAATTCTTTTTTCAGTTTGAGGTATCGTTTTGTCTTGTAGACTTTGCTCAGAAACTTGGTGGATGCAACCGTAAATAGAACGATCAACGATATAACCACCGCCGGTCCCAAGGGATTCAGCGGGGCAAATATGAAGTCGAGACCTTTGACGAAGGTATGGATGAGAACCAGTATTTTCAGCCATACGATGTCAAAAACATCTTCCATAAAAAAGTAAAAGTGACTAAAGTTAAAAAAGTTCGCCCTTTATGCCCGTTAACCCGAAAGTTGTAACCGGCAAACGGGCAAACCGGACAACCCCATATAGAGTATCCGATTATATCCAAATCTCGATCTTGAAAAACCTGAAGAACAGAAAGAACAGGGTGATCGCCAGAACGATCTTCAGCGTCTTTTCGCTGAAGAGTTTCTGGGCTCTACTACCCAGCATGCCCCCTACAAATCCACCGATAATAATGGAAATCATCAGCCACATATCCGGATAATAGTCATTTAACAAATATCCAATAAAAGATCCGATACTGCTGAAACAGGTTCCGATGAGTGATATCGGCACCGCAACGTACATGGGAAGCGCACCCAGTGTGGTCATGGCCGGCACCAGCAAAAATCCTCCGCCGATACCAAAACTTCTGGAAACCACGCCGATGCCGACACCCAAAAGACCGAACAAAAGCGGATTGATATTGAATGTTTCACCCCAGAACTTGAAACGATAATTTGTTACCCCGGTTTTAACCGGCTCGATCCTTCCCATTTCAACGGAAGTTCCTTCAGCTTTGGCTTTAGCCACCGCCTCGTTAAATTTTTTTACCATCATCTTGATAGATTTTCTTTTTTCCATAACTTTGGGCGTTAGCTCATAGAGGGTCCTGATTCCCATGATCACCACCAGAATTGCCAGCCACTCTTTATAGGATTGCATGGGCAGGTACTTGGTGGCATATTTTCCCAGCCAAATGGAACCGACAAAAATCCCCACGCCAAATGAAATTCCAACCGGCCAGGCCACACGCCTTTCTTTGATCGCATACCTGTAGAAGGATCCTAAAGGAGAGAAAAGGGTCAATGCCATATTGGAGGGTCGGAGGACATTGGCGGCATTAATTCCAATAGGACCGGCGGTTTGCACCACCATGACCTGGAAGGCCGCCATGAGCATACCCCCGGCCGCACCGATCATGGAAAAGTAGGTGCCCACAAGAATTGCGCCGATAATGATCCAGATGGGATGCATATAGCGGCCGCCTAATTCCAGCCAGAAACCATTGGCCTTCACGTTATAATTGCCGGTTTTTTCACCGTTGACATAGACGTCAAATTTTGTATCAGGCGGTGTATGTCGAAAGGATTTAAAAGAAGCCTTGAATTTTCCGGTGGTTTTATCCAGAACAATGGATGTGCCTTTATCCCAGTAATTTTTGCCGGTATTGTAATCTCCCAAGACACTCCGGGCAAAAATGGTGACATTTCCCACATTGGTTCCTTCCTTGACGATGGTGTTGATGCCATAGCTGCTTTCGTGGGCGTATTTGTAAAAATTCCATTCCTGCTCTGTTTTGATGGTTGCCAGCGAAGCTTTTGCTTCAGCGTCAAGTGCATTAAAGTTCAACAATGTGAACATGGTGCTTTCATAGAGCCCTCTTTTACCTTTCTGGGTAAAAAAGGACGGTCCGCCAAATTTCTTTTTGTTAATTTTTCCGAATTTTTCCGGGTTCGTGGTCAGCATGTAATAAAGATCAGGGATCGACGTTTCTGTGGTGAATTCCTTATCCTTTGCATCTTTAGCCAATTGTTTGGTCTCATGAACACCTTTTGTGTTTTTGGGTGCAAAGGTTTTTTGAGACGAAACCGCAATGTAAAGGTCTTGACCAGGATCGATGGTTCCTTCTATGACTACCGTGTCACCGGCCTTGTAATCGGTTGCAGAAATGGTTGCAGCAGTACTGCAAACACCCAGACCGACGACAGCAAAAACGAATACCAGTGACAACATTATTACCGGAAACAGGTATTTTTTCATAGGTTACCTCCTTATTCGATCATGACACGCTATTAAAATTTTATATGCTTTCATTGTTACCTCTGCAAATATCTACAATGTTAGCCAGCGGTCCAAAGGGTGAAAGATAAGTGACGTGTCGGCGACTGAAAACCTTGATTTCTGCCTCATGTATAAACAATTTACCGTATTAATTGTCAAGACTCTCTTTTAATGTGATTTATATAAATGTGTTTTCTTTCGGGAACATAATTGAGCTGCTTTGTTTTGAGCTTACCGTGGACCATCAGGGAAAACCCGACAAATTCTATGGATAATTTGGCGATCCTGAAGGTTCTTTTTTTTCAAACTGGTCCTGATATCCGAGTGATCAAGGTCAAGTGTTTCACGAGATTGTTAGGTCAAAACCATTCCCTGAAGTGTTTGTATGAATAAGAAGATCCCGATGATGATCAAAAAAGAGTAAATGATGCGATCAAATTTGCCTTGAGGAATTGCGCGATTCAACCGACCGCCGATAAAAGTGAATACAAAGACCAGCGGTAAGGAAAACAAATAATAGCTAAGTACTGTATGCGTCCAAAGCCCTGCAAATCCGTGCCCAAGACAAATAAAAATGCCGGCCATAAAAAAATAACCTTGTAACGTCGCTCTAAAGGTCATCGGTGACCATTTTCTCAAAGAACCGTATATGACAGCAGGCGGCCCGTTGGTGTTGTACGCTCCACCTAACACGCCGGCAAAAAACCCAAAAATGTATGCCGGATTTTCACTCTTAATTGCCGTCAGCCTGGGCTTGATCAAGTTGTAGGTAGAAAAACAAATAATTACAGCCGCCAAAAACAGTTTCATGAGGGCATCATGGGTGCCTTTCAAAAACCATAAACCGAGAGGAATACCAGCCAAAGAGGAAATGAATAAACGCCAAGCACTTTTAATTTTTACCTCTCGCCAGTTTTTAATAAGAATAGTGGCAGAAATTGTCATGGCCACGATGGCCATGAGCGGTGTCGCCGTTTTTAAACCGATAATTATAGCAAGAAGCGGCATCGCAAACATGGCATCCGCAAATCCAAACGTAGATCGAAGTAAGGTTGCAAAAGAGACGATGGATAATACCAGGATTGTCGATGGTTCAAAATTCATTGTGACCCTTAAATATAGGAATGCCCCAACAATTATAATGTATAACCTAAGTTTTGACGATACATCAAGTAATAATTTATGGACATGGAATAAGATAAGTGTTGGTTCTGTAAGGTTTTAAAAGAGAAAGACAATAAAATGCATGGTCTGTCAGGACAAAGCAGACTGGACGTTTCCCATGCCGATCCTTCACGCAGATCTCAAGGGAATTGACCATTTTTGCCTTAGACAAAGACCAGGCTCAGCCATGGTACCAGCATGATTGTAATCCAGGCAATCAGTACAAATATCAGGAACGTCGGCACCCATTTGATCAGATTATCGTAAGGAATTCCCGTTATTCCGGAGGCAACAAAAAGATCCAGACCGAACGGCGGCGTAATTTGAAAGAAAAATAAATATTTCAAAAGCATTGAGTATATCAAAATCTATGCCAGTTCTTACCTATATGTTTAAACACCCATATATAGTGTGAAAAATTAGGTATCCACGGAGATATTTAACTTGTTAATGTTTTGGAAACTAAGGGTTGAGGTTGAAAATTTTCCAATTTGGAATACCATTAATTCCAAAATGGATTTTTTCAGGATGGAGGTGTGCCAAAAACCACTAGGGATTCAGCACCGCGATGCAGGTAAATAGCACAAACGAAAGCAGCAAGAGTATACCGGCAATCAATACCTTTAGTCTGCCCCACTTGCCTTTGTCGATAAAAGGAACCAAAATGAGCACCAAAACAGCCGTCAGCGGTATAAACGTTGTACCGATTATGATTTGCTTTCCGGGAAAGTAACGAATGAGTTGATACAGCCAGAGAAAATACCACTCCGGCTTAGGGCTAAACGGTGTGGAAAAATCAATTTGGCGGCCGATGGCCGGCGGGTATAGCAGGGCGAGGGTAACGATCAACTCGATAATTAAAAAGATCACCAAAAGGATTTCAATGAGGTAATCGGGGTAAAAGTCCTTTTGTCGATTCACGCTACAAACCTCCTTTTACACCCTGGTGCTTTACCAGATGGAAATGTGCCCACAATAATAGACACATGAATAGCGGGATATAGAGAACATGGATGGCATAAAATCGAATCAGGGTAGCATTGGTGATGTCTTCGCCGCCTCGCAGGAAATAGCAAAGATAAGGACCCAGTAACGGCACGGTTCGAGCCATGGAGGTGCCGACTTCAGTGGCCCAGTACGCCTTCTGATCCCAGGGTAACAAATATCCGGTGAAACCAGAGGCGAATGCCAGAATCAGGGTTAACGATCCTGCGATCCAGTTGAGCTCGCGGGGATGACGATAGGCTTTATAAACAAAGACTCTGATGGTATGAAGAACAATCGCCACAATAAATAAATTGGCTGACCATTTGTGAAATGACCGGATAAACCAGCCGAAGCGCACCTCATTATTGATGCGTAAAATACTGGCAAATGCTTCGTTCTCCGAAGGCACATAATAAATGGCAAGCATCAGGCCACTGATAAAAAGCATGATAAAAAGCGCAAATGCAATCCCACCCAAACAAAAGAAATAATTGACCCCTTCCGGAATGCGGCGATACAGGAACCTGCGGTGCGGTTTTTTTATTCCGAAATTACGATCGAGCCACTCAAAGAAATTTCCCATATCATCTTCCTCATACCCTTAAACCGATATGTACCTTCTGGTGTTCAATTTTCAGAGGCATGCGGTTCATAGGAGCCGGAGGCGGCCCCGCGACCACATTCCCGTTGGTATCGTACTGTCCGCCGTGACAGGGACATAGAAATTTGTTTTCGGGTCGGTACCAGTTTATCAGGCAGCCGAGATGCGTGCAAATCGCTGATAGTGCGAACAATTCTTTACCCGTGTTTACGATGAAAATCTTTTTTGTGCCGGCTTTGCCATGCAGCGGATAATCGATATAATATTGCCTAACCCCTTGAACCGGCAATTCCTCCTCCTCACAGGCATAGACATATACCGTTTTCTTTTTCCGTAATTGCTTTGGGAATGCAAATAGCAAATACAAGCCCATCATTATAAATAAACCGATAAATGAAAATAGCTTGCAGACCTTCTTTAAAAAAGATCTTCTATCTAATTTTGATGTATTTTGTAACATTTAATTCAGTTAGAGAAGTCATTCAAACGCGATACAACCTTTTCATCCTCAATATTGTGAAGCGCCGCCCCCTTGACATTTTGATAACGGCGCAGTGTTTTTGGATCCAGGAGCTTGGCATTTTGGTCGAGTTTTTCCAGTTTGACAGTAAAGGTTTGGTATTTCTCCAGATAAAGGCGGTATTTGGTTTCATCGGTCTTGATACTAAAATCTCTTTTAATTCTCCATTTATCTTTAAAAAATAACCAGGAAGCAAAATCACTCAGGTTATAATCCTCAAAAGGAAGTATCGGGGAGGTGTTGTGCATATTACGTATGGAGAGGGTGCTTTGGTCTGCTACGACTTCATATGTACCGGTGAAGGTCTCTTCCGTTCCTTGTCCGTCAAGAAACTCCCAGTTTGACACCGAAATCTGTTGTTCCTGGTGACAGCTCTCACAGGACCGTCCCCTGCCAAAGGGGTGGGCGGCCTGTTGTATTTCCAGCCATAGCAGGTGGTTGTTGTTCTCAGCCAATCCGTCAAAGGTGCCGACAATGTAATAGGCGTCTTTTGTTTCTCCGGCCGGCCACCTGTAATGCACGGTTGAAGACCGTGGAACTTTTTGTTTAATGTTGCCGACTGCTTGGGGCATTATTTTAACCGGCATCCACTTCCCCTGTTGGTCTTTCATCAGGATTGGCGGCTTTTGGATTCCGTAATAGAGTGCATATTTGTAAAAGGGGTTGTGGGTGTCGGCAAAAAATCCAGGGCCCCAGATGGTGATCTGATACCCTCCGAGC
Organism: Desulfobacteraceae bacterium; assembly: GCA_029857875.1. Lineage (GTDB taxonomy): Bacteria > Desulfobacterota > Desulfobacteria > Desulfobacterales > UBA11574 > UBA11574. The sequence continues at coordinate 8,512 of JAOUGB010000025.1, forward strand.
GCATTGACATGGCAGGCGGAACAGCTAAGATTTTTATGGATACTCTTGGCGTGCGCCTCCTCGATGGCGATGTGGCAATCCTGGCAATCGGCCTTTCTTCGCATATCTCCCATGCCTTTTGGGCCGGTAGGATGGCAGTCTATACAGTGGATACCATTTTTATAATGCACATCGGGCTCCATTCCCGAAGGAATTGCGTAATCTCCGCCGACATACGTCTCACCTCTCCGGCTCTCCATGGACCCAGAATGACACATGCTACTGCGGCCGAATCCACTGCAACTTTCCGATTTTGGTACTTTGGCAAATTGGTGAGGCCGTCCCTTTTGGGGCGTGTAATGACAGTCTAAGCAGCCGGCATGACAGGTATTGCAGATCCTTTGTTTGTCCTCCGCCTGCTTTCGGGTAAACGGAAAATTAAGGTTCTGACGAATTTTTTCAGTATTTAAATATTCAAAACCGGAAGCTTTCAGAATTTCATGCGGGGGAAGGTCGGCAAACGAAGGACCGCAGTTGTGCGGGCCGTAAGGATCCATCCATGTCTTCATTGTGCGTTGACGGAAATTGATGGCCATCAGGGTGGTATTGAATTGCTTTAATTGCTCTGGATGACAACCGGATTTGGCACAGGTTTTTTGCGCCAGTTCCGGATCAAAATTGTAGGTTTCCAGATTCCGGTCATGCCAGAGGATGGTCCGAACTTCATATGGATATCGAAATCCTCCATCGATCGCATTTTTCGGAATCAATTCGAACAATCTGTTTGCACCGGTGGGTTGTAAGGGGTATGGATAGAAAACCTTTCTTTGTTTAAGCTCGGCCTCATCACCGACGATCAGCATTTTCAGCATGCCTTTATGGGCCTTGTCTTTATCCGTTGCGCGGCCTTTACCCAGATGGCAATCCCTGCATTCGGCAGTGGTGTGTTTGCTCTGTTCGGATACCATTTCCGGAGTAATGTAAAATTCAGGGTGGCCGAGTTCCGTCAGTTTTTTTCGGTCCGAGTGGCATCGAACGCATTCGGCTGAACTCTGGTTCCAGGCATAATAACCGGAATACGAAATAATAACAGCAGCCTGCAAAACAAGAATAAGGATGACCTTTTTGTTCAAGTAGGAGCTTATGGTGCCGGGTTTTTTCAGTAACATTTTGGCAAGCAAGCCTATCAAAGAGGTTACGTATAAAATCCTCGATCAACCGCCACCTTGTCGTTGTATACCTGTTGAAAATTGTGGAGGCCATTCTTCGTAACGTATGGCACCTCTTAATGTCAAGGCCGAAAATAAGCCCATGCCGCTGAAACAGCCCATCTCTTTAAAGTCGGTTTACAGACCTTTTGCGGAGTTCGATTTAGACCTTTGGTCCAAGTGGGCTAAGGGAAATGCTGAAAAAAATATGGAAACCAAGCTTTGACGGTTTCGAAAAAATTCAGTTTTACTCACCCTGCAAGTATTTTTGGGATTCCATTTTGGAATATATGCCGGCAATTAGAATGCGACCGATTGCACTTTGTTTTGAAATCAATAAAAATCTTGGTGGTCGGTTGATATTTTTGAATATTTAATTTTTCTTTCAGGGCATACCAGGAACATATTTTTTTTATCTATTGTCGTCTAATTTAATGCCTAAAATGATCTAATACTTCAGAGCGTTTTGATATCATTGATCAAAACAAAATTTTTGCAAAGGTATGGTCGGTATAATGTAAGAATGTAATAAATTATGCATACTAAGCAAATATGATGGTATAAAAAATGCATGAAAATTAAAGCTCTGATTAATATCAACCGAACTCAAAAAAATAATTTCCAACCGATGATGGAATGCAGTGTACAAAGGAGGTTTTGCCATTGAAAGAAACGAGTTTACGGAGTCAGATGCGGATTTTACACCGCTGTGGGAGTATTTTCCATGGGCGGTTTCATGATGATGATCGGTCTTGCACTCGGTTCAATTCTGGGCGTCAAATACCTGATATGGGAAATGCTGAACTGGCCGGTTAAAATACCCAGTCAACAACCGTTGGAATGTAAAAAAACTCCGCTGATCGATTGGTGCAAAGTGTATCCCTACTTCAAAAATGCCGTAAAAACCACTGCACTAGGGCCGTTCCTGGGTAAGGGTGTCTATGTAGTTAATGTGCTGACCTGGACCCGGACTCCGGTTTTTTATATCTCATTTTTTCTTGTATGGTACTTATTGGCAGTATATAATGAAAAAACTGAAAAATTCGTTATCACATTCTAAAGGAGCGAAAATATGGATGATTTAGAAAATATTAAGGCGGACATTGTACTGGATACTCGTGGATTGAGTTGCCCCATGCCGATTCTGAAGCTTAAAAAAGAGCTGAAAACCACGGAACCAGGTAAAATTGTTGAAGTCTGGAGCACGGATCCCGGCTCAAAAAAGGACATGCCGGATTTTGCCAAGAAGCAAGGCAATGAGTTTCTGGGCTACGTTGATGAGGCGGGGTATACGAGATACTTGATCAAAAAAGGAGGATAACTTGGGCAAAGTTGATAAAGTCGCGGTACTTATCAAAGATGTTGATCAGCAGTATGAAGGGTTGCGAACCAGCCTTGGTTTGCTACTTGAAGCGGCTTCGGTTCAAATGTATGTCCTGAATCATGAAATTAAAAATATGGACGAGGCCTACCGGGATAACATGGCGTTTATTGATGAGATGGAAGGGGAACGTTACTCCAACCATCCGGCTAAAGTCGAAAAATACGGTTTCCAACCTGTAACCACTGAGGAATTGTTGGTCAAGCTCAAAGAGGTTGACCTTATTATTCCCTTTTAGAGGGCAATTAATGATGAAAACGCTAAATATTGTTCGGTCAGCGCCAGATGATTTGGAAAAGAAGTTTATAGAAACTTTTTCCGAGAGCGAAGGAGACAAAGTAATCACCCTGTATGAAGGGGATGTGCCTGGCGTCGGTTTCAAGGACTTCGCTATGCAGGCAAGAAATGCGGAGATGATTAAAGAATGTGACCGCTATCTGGTTTTTTGAACAAACCACTGAGACATTTTGAATAGAACATCTTACCTGATATTAAGAACAAAGGAGAGAAATATGAATAGAAAGTGGATCTTCATATTTTTTACGTTGGTATTATCATTGTGCCTTTTCGGTTTGGGCATTGCAGGAGATAAGAAAGCAAATAGCCGCAAGGGAAAACTCCTTTTCCGAAAGAATTGCCGTGTGTGTCATGATGGCGGCAAAGCACAAGAACTGGGTCCATACCGGAAAAAAATTAAAGAGTGGGAAAGTGTATTTGCAAAAGACAAATACAAGGAATACGCATGTAAAGCCGAATGGGAAAAGCTCTCCGAACAGGATCTGCTCGACATATTGGCGTACCTGCGAGCCGGTGCCGCGGATTCAAAGGTTCCCCGTGGGTGCGGCTAAGACTGTAATTTCTTTTAAATCAGAAGGTTATTATGAGCGCCTAAGCTCGGTTGTGCCGGCTTGGGCGCTTTTGGTTTGGACGATTATTTTAAGCGATATTGCTATCCCGAATTTCTCATAAAGATTTCTCATAAAGAATTTTCTGTGTTTTTATTTGAAAAATGAACAAATCCAGCTTGTGAGAAATTTTG
>JAOUGB010000504.1 GCA_029857875.1 Desulfobacteraceae bacterium
TAAAATTCCCAACAGAACCTTTGCATGAAATCAATCGTGTCTCTGTCAGGGTTTTTAAGGCATCGGAATAGGCGGATTCATCAAGCCCGATACTGTCATCTGTGGTTGCAATGATGATTTTCTTGGCTGTGGTTAGAAGATTTTCAGCAACAGCATATGCGCAAGGCCCATTTCCTAAAATGAGTGTTTTGTTTTCCAATCTGTCACCTTTTCAACCCATCAAAATATTTGACGATCTTCCATGCCGCACTTCCGGCGCCGGCAATGGTCTCGGGAATGCTCATGGCCCCCTGGACGGTTCCGGCTGTAAATACTCCATTTTTAGAAACCGACATATCCTTATCATCGGTTTTTAAAAATCCGAATTCATCAGGCCCTATCTTGAACATCCGAGACAAGGTCCCAATATCCTCGCATGGGGTGATTCCGACAGATAGCACCACCAGATCAAAAATTTCTTCCATGGTTTCATGCGTAAGATTATTCACAAAATTTACCTTCAAACGCTGATCATCCATTTCATAAAAATCACCGGGAATGGTCCGTATCATTCGGATGTCTTCTCGAGTCTCTCGGTAGAATTGTTCGAAGTCCTTTCCAAAGGTCTGAACATCCATATAGAAAAAGGTGATCTCGGTCTCCGGTTGCCTTTCCTTGATTAGCCTTGCCATACGAAGCGCCGAACCACAACATACTTTTGAGCACCATAGATGATTCAACTTGGCATCCCTGGAGCCCACACATTGTATGAAGGCAATTTGTTCCGGTGTTTTGTTATCGCTTGATTTTTTTACACATCCGGTCCGTTTAATCATCCTTTCCATGTCCAAACCGGTAACAACATTTTTAAAACGCCCGTACCCGTAAGGTTTGTCTTTGGAGTTGAAGGGTTGAAATCCGGTGGCAATTAATACGGCATCTGCTTCAATGGTGTGTTCCGATGCTTTTTTGTCCAGATCAATGGCCGTTTCAGGACATTCATCCTTGCATATGGTACAGGATTGATCTTTGAAATAAAGGCATCTTTCTTTGTTGACTGCAAAAAAGGGATGGTTGCTTTTTGAAAAACCCTGAAGAATCGCCCTGTCGACCGGACATCGATCAAAACACAACCCGCAGTTGGTGCACTTTTGGGGATCGATATACAGAAATTCTTGGCGAATACTTGCTGAAAATCGATGGTTTTTAGATATGTTTTGTACCTGGCTGCCGGTCAATATTTTTATGTTTGGGTGAGAAACCGCGCTTTGTAATTTTTCTTCCACCATGCATGCGCCGCACTTTACGCAGGTATTATGAATGGCCTTGCAAGCATAGCCGATAGCATGTCCTCCCAGAAAATTCGATTTTTCAACCAGTTCAACTTGGATATCTAAATCGGCGAGTTCAACCGCCGCAGAAAGACCGGCCACACCGCCACCGATAATCAGGACATTTTTATCCGCCATTTAGAAGGACTCTCCTTTTTTAAATGTAAAAGTATCGAAATTTAAAAGCAAAAAAAAAATCACAAATCAATAACAAAAAACCGCTTCATTAAACAGATCCCGGAACCTTTTTTATAACCCAACACTTTAAAACCGATATCATCTATGGACAAAATTAAGTTGTGAAATATTTTGCCTTCCCCCAGACAAGAACAAATTTCTTTCGGCACGCTGCTTCAAAGGCTTTTTAGCAATATTGGGGTGCGAAACTTGAGTTACTATATAAAGAGGGTAACCTTGCTATCTCCGGCTTCCTGCAAAAATTTGGCCACACCACCCAGCGTAATATTCGGATAATCGATCAGCTCTTCTAAGGAAAATCCCATCAGATCCATGGACATTTCGCAAATAACGATCTCTACACCATAATCCGCTGCTGCTTTCATGAGATCTTCCAGAGACATGACCCCCTTTTTTTTCATCAATCCTTTCATCATGCGGGTACCCAGACCGGCCATGTGCATTTGAGAAAGTTTCAGCTTTGTTGATCCTTTTGGAAGCATTTTGTCGAACATGGATGCCATGGCATCGGCTTTTTTCACATGCTTTTTAATATCCCGCATGGCCGGAATGCCCCAGAACGTAAAGAACATGACCACTTTTTCATACATGGCGGATGCCCCTACGGCAATGATAAAAGCGGCCAGCATCCGATCCAGATCTCCGGAAAAAACCACCATGGAGAGCTGATCTTGTGCCATGTTCCTTTGAATATCTTCCATCTGTTCTTCCAGGTTTTTAATTCGCTGTTCTAATTTTTCCATTTTTTCTTCCATGATTTCTAACTTCAATATATCTTATTTTTTGAAATTTTAACCCCATAAAATAAAGCACGAAAACACAAAATATCTAATTTCTCCGTGCTTTCGTGCTTTAGCAATAGAAAGATCCCTAGTACACAAAAACTGCATCAGCCTCTAAAGCTTCTACGGTTAACGCTCCGGCCGCCGTTGTTTCGGCGCCTTCAATCAGATCGGTCGACTCATCAATGTTACGTTCCTTGATGCAGGGAACACACACTTTCAGCTCACCACCAAGATCCATGAAATCTTTTACGAGTTTGCTCAACGGCGGGAAGCCGCCGGGCGGCAGCATATTATCCGCGTATCCCTTTTGGGCCAGATAAACACCCTCTCCCTGTAATACCACCATGGCTTTGACATCCATGGCCAGGGCAGCATTGGCCATTACAAAGGGCATGGCCGCTTTTTCAGGATTACCGCTTGCATGCGTGCAAAAGTACATGATTTTTTCTTGTTTTTCGCTCATGATTCGTCTTACCTCCTTTTTCATCTGGTTTTTGCCTGAATTGAGCAATTGTCGAGGTTGCCGCATATACAAGGAAGATGTCGTTCCGCTATAGTCAACTATGCGGGACGGCATCTGACGCAGTAGATGC
>JAOUGB010000505.1 GCA_029857875.1 Desulfobacteraceae bacterium
CTCATGCCTTGCATCTCCGACAAACTCGACAATCGCTCAATTTAGGTCTAAAATATATCAGTCTGTCACCAAATTTATAAGGAAAAATAACAATGGGAATTATCATGTGCCCTGGTTTTGAGGCTGCCGGGATTGCCGCCGGTATCAAAAAAAAAGATAAAAAGGATCTCGGTCTTATCTTTTCCCGGGTGCCGGCAAATGTCGCCGGTGTGTTTACCCGGAACCGGGTGAAGGCGGCGCCGGTAATTCTTGACAGAGAACGGATAAAGTCGGGCGTTTGTCAGGCGATAATTGTTAACAGCGGAAATGCCAATTGCTGTACCGGTGAACAGGGAATTCGTGATGCTGAAACCATGGCAAGTTTATCCGCATCTGAACTCGGGATTTCAAAAGATTTGGTGCTTGTGGCTTCCACGGGTGTTATTGGGGAGCCGCTGCCTATGGAAAAGATCGAATCAGCCATGCCTAATCTGGTCAGATCCCTTCAACCAGGAGGGATCCCTGATTTGGCCAAATCGATCATGACCACGGATACGGTTCCCAAAATGGTTTCCGGACAGGGGGTTGTGGAAGGGAAGTCTTTTATTGTTACCGGTGTTGCCAAAGGTGCGGGAATGATTCGGCCGGATTTGGCAACCATGCTCTGTTTTGTCTTTACCGACGTAAACGCAGCATCAGATGTTTTAAAAGAGGCTTTGGTTCCTGCAATAGATCGGTCTTTTAACCGGATTACAATTGATGGAGATACCAGCACCAATGATACGGTGCTGATGATGGCCAACGGACTGTCCGGTGCGGTTATTGAAAACTCCGGCCATAAGGAAATTTTTCAAAAGGTTATAGATCGGATCTTTTTGGATCTGGCTAAACAACTGGTCAGAGACGGCGAAGGCGTGACAAAGCTGGTTGAAATCATCGTTCGGGGGGCGGTCTCGGATTCTGATGCCAGGAAAGTTGCAGATACGGTAGCCCATTCTCCCCTGGTGAAAACAGCATTTTTCGGCGAGGACGCCAACTGGGGAAGGATTGTCGGCGCTGTTGGCAGAGCCGGCGTTGATGTAGATCCTGACAGGATTGATCTTTATTTTGACGATGTGCAAATGGTGAAAGCCGGCATGGGTTGCGGGAAGGGCGTTGAGGTTGAGGCTACAAAGGTTCTCAAAAAATCTGAATTTACGGTGGCCGTTCACTTAAATATGGGGCAGGGTTTTGGGTCCATGATTACCTGCGATTTTTCTGTGGATTATGTTAAGATTAATGCGGATTACAGATCCTAATTTATTTTCACATTGAACACATAGTGTTTTAGGCTAGATTGGAGTTCTTCGACTCTGCCTGAAGAATCGCTGCAAGAGTTTGAAGTGAACTAAAGTTTGAAGTGAGCTAAAGTTAAGGAATTCTATCAATAATATAAAATCAGCGGTGCGAAGCTACACCATAACTTTAGGCACTTTAGATCACTTTAGGCACTTTTAACTTGTACGGTTTTGGGTAAGACAGCCCCTTTCAGGGGCAAAACAAAGCTTGGTCCTTTGGGGCAGGATATTACAAATACATGCCTTTGATGCGTCTGCAAAAATTTTTGTCACAAGCCGGTATATGTTCAAGAAGAAAAGGTGAAGAATATATTAAAGCCGGGCTTGTGCGTGTGAACAACACGGTTGTTACGGAGCTGGGTACAAAAATAGATCCTGTAAACGATCGAGTAGAATTTAAGGGAAAGGTTGTCACACCGGAAAATGATCTTGTATATATCGCACTGAACAAGCCAAAAGGATATGTGACAAGCTGCAGTCAAGCGGGTGAAAAGATCGTGATAGATCTTATCGATATTCCTCAGCGTGTTTATCCCATAGGCAGGCTTGACAAGGACTCAACCGGGCTTTTAATTTTGACCAATGACGGAAATCTTCATCACAGACTTTTACATCCTTCTTTTGATCACGAAAAGGAATACGATGTCACCGTATCAAGTCCCATAACAGATGGAGCACTGCAAAATATTGCCGGAGGTATGCCAATGATGGGGACAAGAACAAGGCCTGCAGAGATTATCAGACTTTCTGCCAGACGTTTTCGGATCGTGCTCAAAGAAGGTAAAAACAGACAGATAAGACGCATGGTTCGAAAAGTAGGAAACCATGTTACAAGATTAAAACGGTTGAGAATTTCAAACATAAAGCTCAAAGGGCTTGATGAAGGGACATGGCGCTATTTGACGGAAAAAGAAAAAAAGGCGTTGACAACTTGATGGAAGCGGTTAATTTTGACCAACGAATTGGAGGTTTTGAAACAGCTTCTAAGCAGTTATAAAACCTGAATCAATTATTAGGAAACATTAGTTGACATAGGTATGATGATAGATTAAAAATTAACATACAATAAAACATAAATCCGTTTCAACGTCAAAGATGTTAAATTCCGGAAAGTAGCGTGAGCCAAGTCAGTATTACAAATGTAAAGATAGCCGTGGTCGACGGCGACCTGTTGGTCCGGGATTTTGTATCCACTGTTTTAATGTATTGTGTAAATAGGGATGTTCTATCTTTCGATAACGGCATGGCGGCATGGAGGTATATAGAGGGCACCGACAGCCCTGACATCATTATTTCAGAAGTTGATGTGTCCGGCTTGAACGGCTTTGAACTCCTTGCCAAGTTCAAAGCCAAGCATCCAGCCAAAAAGTGCCTTCTGATGTCCGCAAACCCCGAAGATGAGCAAATCGCCAGGGATTCAGGGGCGGACGCCTTTCTTGCCAAGCCTGTGAGTGTAAGTGATCTTTTTAGGGTTGTGGAAGCATTTGTCGTATGAAGTGAGAAAGAATTTTCTTAAGACATTCTTATTGCCCGACAAACTCACCAGCCTCAAAATTGCCCTCCATCTTT
>JAOUGB010000507.1 GCA_029857875.1 Desulfobacteraceae bacterium
CCAATTTTAACGTCGCTCCCACCCAAGAAATCCTTACGATCATAAAACATGACAATGTAAATAAACTTGAGAAGCTTCACTGGGGTCTTGTACCGTTTTGGGCAAAAGATATTTCCATTGGCTCCAGAATGATAAATGCACGGGCAGAGACAGCTTCATCAAAGCCCAGCTTCCGCAATGCATTCAAAAAACGTAGATGCTTGATTCCAGCAGATGGATTTTATGAATGGAAAGGTGAGAAAGGAAACAAGCAGCCATACTATGTTTTTACTCCTTCTGGTGAACCTTTTGCATTTGCAGGGTTTTGGGAATCATGGACTGATAAAGAAAGTGATGAGGAGTCTGTTTATAAATCCTGCACGATCATTACCACAGCAGCAAGTGAAAGCATTCGTGAAATTCATCACCGTATGCCGGTAATTCTTGATCCAGACTTTTATGAAAAATGGCTGAATGCTGAAATACAAGACCCAAAAGAGTTAGAGATTATTCTGCGAGATGGTGTAATCCATGAGATGAAATATTATCCGGTATCAACATTCGTAAACTCCGTTAAAAATAATGATCCGAACTGCATTAAACCGATAGATAAAAATTTGTGAGGTGTCGATGGACGAAGATGATCTGACAATTGTCAAAAATAGGATTGATTTGACCTGGCAGCAGAAAATTATGATATCTGTATATAACTTGTTGTCGTGAATGGTTTGGAGATTGGCAAGAAAACGCAAGTTTGATTTCGGTTGGGAATCTTCAATTTGCAAGTATTTGCGATTTAGACACGACATTGCTCATTTTTGAATATAGTTCCGCACCACTAAAGATCATTAACATACATTTCTCACCCCATTTCATTAAATTCAAAATTTACCGTTTGAGATAAAACATATATCGCTTGATTAAAACATAACAATGTATTAGTGACGGCTTTTGTTTAAATTTTTATAGATAAGGTATTGTAATATAACATGGACAGTAAAGAATTTAAAAAATTCCGTGAGAAGCTAAACAAAACACAGAAACAAATGGCCCAACTTTTAGGTGTATCTATAAAAGCTGTTCACAGCTATGAGCAAGGTTGGCGAAACATACCGGCAAATGTTGAGCGGCAGATGTTTTTCCTGCTGTCCAGAATGGATGGAAATCCTAAAGACAGAAAGCCGTGCTGGGTTATAAAAAAATGCCCCACTGAGACCAAGAAACAATGTCCGGCATGGGAATTTCAGGCTGGAGAATTATGCTGGTTTATTAACGGAAACATTTGCTGTGGTGATGCTTGCATGGACTGGGCGGATAAGATGAAGTGTTGCAGGTCTTGTAAGGTTTTCAAATCCTTTTTCTAACCCCAAAAAAAATCTCATCCTAAGGCCTGAAGAATCGGTTCGAAATTATAGACTCAGAGATTACGCTTTCTGCTATTTTTACGCCCAAAGCCGTTGCCAGCGCTATTGAAGTCGGTTATAATTTTTATAAGATCACGCCCGAAAAGGCCTCCAACAAAGCAGGTTATAAGTTTTGCCCTCGTCTTCAATGTTTTTTACAGCTTGTGGTGGAGTTACGCCATTTTCTTTCTGTTTAAAGAGTTGGGGTTGCGAATGAGAGCCGGGGCCAAAAAGGAAGTATAATCTGTCCAGCAGCTTGGATCAGATGCATCGGCTTCAGGCAATGTCTTTTGAAGGTATAAACCTTGAATGTCGTCCATGTCCCCCCTGAAAAGAACTTTTATCCGAGGTTCGGAGAAATTCTATTGCCGAAGCTGGCGTTTTCTGGAATTCTGAAATATGCAAACTTATTTTTGGGTCTGTCTGATTCTTTTTGTTGCAGGAGTCACTCACGGTATATCCGGTTTTGGATCTGTCTTGCTATCCATCCCTCTCCTAGCCATGGTTCTGGACATCAAAATGGTCATCGTACTGGCCAACTTGGCAGCTGTATCGATGACGACCATGATTTTTATGCAATTAAGACATCAGTTTGATCCAAAAAAAATCTATCCCCTCATTGGGGGTGCAGTACCGGGCATTGTCGTGGGCGTGTTTTTTTTAAAGCGGTTGGATCGAGACGTGATCCATTGGATTCTAGGCGTGATTCTTATCGGTTTTTCCTTGTACAGCCTGTTATTCCAGCGGTCCGGAAAAGAAATTCGAAAAGAATGGGCCTATCCCTTCGGCTTTTTGTCCGGATGTCTCGGCGGCGCCTTCAGCGCATCCGGCCCGCCGGTCATTGTCTACATCACGTTGCAGAACTGGAGCAAGGACCAGATAAAAGTGACCCTTCAAAGTTTTTTCTTTTTGTCGGGTTTGCTTGTGGCATTTTTCCACACCTTGGCCGGCCTGGTCACTTTCAGCGTAATCCGTTTCTATTCTGCGGGATTGCCAGCAATAATATTGGGGACGTATCTGGGATCTTTTTTATATGGTTTCATCCGAGCAGAAAATTATCGCAAACTTATTCTGGTCTTTCTCCTCTTCTTAGGAGGTCTTATGATTTACAAGGCTTAATTAAGCTGGATGGAAAAAATGCCACCTGTCTGCCCGACAGGCCAGCCTCATTGCAGGCAAAGCCAGCGTACGGCGGATGACCTCTTTTCATTTTTCACCCGGATATCAGGGACAGGAACTTATTTTGGAAAAAGAAGTCATGGAGGCATACGATTATGTCTTGAAGCAGAAAAGATATAAATTGTACGATCGCCTTAAAGTGCGTGCTACGTAAAGTATTCTCTTATTACAGGTTTTGCTGAGGCTGTGATCTCAGCAATATATGTAAGGCCCTTTGAAATCCGTCGCCGCCCAAGATACGAAACGATTATCTCAGCCGTAAAATAATCCTAAATTTTACATTTATAAACGCAAATCTAAACTTTTTCGGCCTTTCCATATT
>JAOUGB010000506.1 GCA_029857875.1 Desulfobacteraceae bacterium
TCCTGACCCTGATCAGATTAAAATTGCCCACCAAATAAACGCAACCATGGTGGAGATACATACAGGCATATTCTGCGATGCCAAAACAAAAAAAAAAAGAGAACAAGCTTTTTCCAATATCGTCGACGCCGTAAAATTTGCCCACAAGCTGAGATTGGGCATCAATGCCGGTCACGGTCTGTGTTACAATTCAATAAAGACTTTTAAAGGCCTCCATGAAATTGATGAATTCAGCATCGGCCACAGTATCGTCTCAAGGGCGGTCCTTGTGGGTATGGAAAAGGCCGTTAAGGAAATGTCAACATTAATCAAAGACCTTTAAATATTTGAGGGATCGGGGTGTTCTTATTTATTAAATCGCTCCATGGATAATGGTTTTTACAAACGAAACTCCCCGACCCCTCAAATATTTTAGCCTGTCAAAGGCGGATAAACCCGCCGGAAGCGGACAAGCCTCGTACATAAGTGATCCTAAAAAAAGAACAATACAAATAAAGAAAATAACTGCCTTCCGACGAAAAGATTGGAGTAACGCATGTATCTTGTAACCGCAAATGAAATGCAGAAGATGGATCGTTCGACCATCGAATCGTTTGGTCTTCCTGGCAGAATTCTGATGGAGAATGCTGGCCGGGGGGCAACCCAATTTTTTTTGGAGCAATTTAAGGATGCTGAAAATAAAAAGATTGGTGTGATCGCAGGTCGAGGAAACAATGGTGGAGACGGTTTCGTTATTGCCCGATATCTGGCTCAAAAAGGAATAAGCGTTACCGTTTATCTTCTTTCAGAACATCAAAAGATCTCAGGAGATGCTGCCGCCAACCTCAAGCTCCTTCCCCCTCTAAAAGTCCCTGTTATTGAAATGCCGGACGCAGAATCTTTTTCAGCACATGAAACTGCGATGCGTCATGAGGCGATCTGGATAGATGCAATCCTCGGAACTGGTCTGCAATCGGATGTGAAAGGATTTTTTAGAGATGTGATAGACTTCATCAATCAATCAAACAAACCGGTTTTTGCAGTGGATATACCTTCCGGCCTGAACTCGGATACAGGCCGGCCATGCGGCACCTGTATCCGAGCCGATGCCACCGCAACGTTTGCATTTGCCAAAACCGGCCACTTTCTCTTTCCCGGTGCTGATTATACCGGAAATCTGAAAATCATCGATATCGGAGTACCACCCCATATCGCAAACGATGTCGGTCCCCTGCAATACTTGTTAACGCCGGATTTGATCCGTACTGTTTTTCATCCCAGACCTTCGGAGGCCCACAAGGGGCACACCGGCCACCTTCTGGTCATAGCAGGGTCACCAGGCAAAACCGGAGCGGCTGCCATGACGGCCACGTCAGCCATGCGGGCCGGTGCCGGCCTCGTGACCCTTGGAATCCCGGTTAGCTTAAACCCTGTTTTAGAGGCTCAGGTGATGGAGGCCATGACAGATCCGCTGCCTGAAACCGTTAAAGGTATTTTTGGTGAAGCATCATTTAACAGAATTATGGATCTTCTTTCCGACAAAAAATGTCTTGCCATTGGGCCCGGAATCGGCACAGCCCCTGAAACTAAAACGCTTTTTAAGCACCTGCTTCAAGAGAACACCAAACCGATGGTTATTGATGCGGACGGGTTGAACATCCTTGCCGGTCATACCGAAATATTGAAAGATCTCGACACTCCCGTCGTTCTGACGCCGCATCCCGGAGAAATGGCACGGCTTATGAGGACAACTGCAGCCGACGTTCAGAAAGATCGCATCAAATGTACCCGTGATTTTGCGGAAAAATTCAATGTCCATGTTGTGTTGAAGGGGGCCAGAACGGTCGTGGCCCATCCGGACGGCAGGGTTTTCATCAATCCCACCGGCAATCCAGGGATGGCATCCGGCGGCATGGGAGACGTTCTGACCGGTGTCATCGCCGGCTTTATCGCACAGGGACATTCACCTGAACTTGCCGCCCATGCCGGTGTCTATCTACACGGTGCGGCAGCCGATTCTCTGGCCAAAAACAAAGGCCCTTTCGGCTATCTGGCGACGGACGTGATGAACACCTTGCCCGAAGCGATTAAAAAACTGGCCGATAGCATCTAAAAATAAATTTGGATCATTTCCCGATTAGTTGTAGTTAATTGAGGGGTCGGGGAGTTTTTCTCCTAAATCCTTGAATATAGCGGAATGGATGATCTTTTTTTAAATCGGATGCTGTTTGAGTGGCTTAGGGATCTTTAGAAAGAACAGGCGCATACCGAAATTGTATCTTTAAAAGAATTTTAAAATAATGCAGAGAACCTATTGATATTTCAAAGATAGTTTCCTGTTTTTTCTTTACGATCCCTTGCCGCGAGTTCATGCGATTTAAAAAAAGATTATCCATGTAGCGATGGTTTAGAAAAACTCCCCGACCCCTGAGTTAATTAGGGTAAAATAAGTGGGGCGACTCCAATTGAGTAGGTGTGATTCCAAAGGGTACAAGGGGTCAAGGGTTCGAGTGAAATGCTAAAGAATTACAAAGACTTGAAAGTCTGGCAAAAGTCATACGAACTCTGTTTAGAGATATGCTGATAAAGTCTTTAGAAAACAAATACTTGAATCCATGCCCGAGGCAGGCAAGCCTTGACCCCTCGAATCCTTGGACCCTCTTCTCCAACTAAATTGGAGAAGAATCTCATATAATAATCTTTGGGACTTCGTGTCTTTGTGACTGAACTATTATCAACTTTTAAATATCAGATAACAACCCGTTCTGTGGATGAAACCCAAAATCTGGGAAAAATTATCGGCACAGCCGTAACCGGTGGAACGGTTTTGGCTTTAACCGGTGATTTGGGAAGCGGAAAGACCGCCTTTGTCCAGGGACTGGCCAGGGGTCTTGAAGTTCCGGA
>JAOUGB010000026.1 GCA_029857875.1 Desulfobacteraceae bacterium
GGATATTTAGACAGTTAGATCCATTTTTATCCTGTTTTTGTCTTAACATGGATATGTTGTGAAAATTTATTTTTTCATTATGGTGAATAAAAACCACGACACATATAGCGATCAACACAAAAACAGCCAGAACCATCGCTAACGACCTTCCTTTATGACCATCAAATTTCATAATAATTTTCTGTTCTAATAATATTGTGTTACGATGCTATGAAACTCTTTCGAGATCGGCCAGGTAGGAATTTCCACTGCACTTCAACCCCGAAAGATCGCGATCTCCATTTATTCCGAAAAGCAGCAGGTAATTTAAACTGAAAATATGCAGACATTAATGAATAGTCATCGGCATCTTGTCCAAAAACTTTAATGGTTCTCTTTTAAGCGATGAGAGAACTCACAGCGCTTTAGTGTTGACTTTTGTCAAGATGTATGATCGAAAAAAAGAATTGTTTTTTTCATGCGGGTGGTAACGTATTAAAAGCCGTGTGTACCTTTTTGAAAATATGAATTGGTTTAACACATCGTTTTTTTTATTCGAAAAAAGGGAGATATCAATTGTACGGTTTTCATGCCATATCGACTCATAACGGTTGGGCAATGGCCATTGCCGGCACTTTGATCGTTTTTTCAGGACTGGTTGTGCTGTCCGCCGTAATTTCTCAGCTTCATAAAATACTTCTGTTCTTGGAAACTAAATATGACCGTTTCCGAAACAACAACAAAATACAGGAAAGCGATGAACCTGATGAACAACCGGAATCGGCTTTACCAACAATATTTCCCTCAGCGCTTGATGAAATAGCCCGTCTGTATCAACCCTTGATTGAAGAAATTGGAGAAACTTTTTACCTTTCCGATCTTTATAAAATTGCCAAGGAAAACAAGTTTCCACACCCACACATAACGTTTACAGCCTTTCGTGATGCCAAAATATTAATTCCCCACGGTGAAGGTGTATTCAGCTGGAAATCACCCATAGTAGATACAGTTAACGAAAATGAATAAAGGTTAATCCATGGATCTGTTGTTTCAATTTTTATCCAATACCGGGTACTATCTGGCCGACTATCGCAATGTTATCATGATAGTGGTCGGCGCTGTATTTTTATATCTTGGAACCGCAAAAAAATACGAACCGCTTCTTCTTGTTCCCATCGGCTTTGGTATTCTGGTGGGGAATATCCCTTTTTTCAAAGGATTTGGACTGGGTATATATGAAAGCAACAGTGTGCTTCACTATTTATATTTCGGCGTAACCACAGGTCTCTATCCGTCTATCGTTTTTCTGGGTCTCGGGGCAATGACCGACTTTTCTTCTTTACTGGCACGGCCCAGTCTCATGCTCTTGGGGGCAGCCGCTCAAATGGGAATATTTTTTACACTGCTGGGAGCCCTTGGCCTCGGGTTTTTGCCCAAGGAAGCCGCATCCATTGCCATTATCGGCGGCGCCGACGGACCAACATCCATCTTTCTCACCGCCAAACTGGCGCCCCATCTCATCGGGCCCATCGCCATCGCTGCCTATTCCTATATGGCCCTAATACCTGTTATTCAGCCACCTATCATGAGACTTTTGACCAGCCGCGAGGAAAGACTCATCCGTATGCCGGAACTCCGGCAAGTGTCCAAGAAAGAACGTATCATTTTCCCCGCCATAGCTGTTATCTTGTGCTGTTTCCTTGCGCCGGCTTCCATACCGCTTCTGGGAACGTTCTTTTTTGGTAATTTCTTAAAAGAATGCGGTGTCACCGAACGTCTGGCTCAGACTGCTCGTACGGCAATCATCGATACAGCAACCATATTTTTAGGTTTAACGGTGGGTGCCAGCACCCAGGGAGATGTATTTCTAACGCCAAAATCCGTGGGGATTTTCTTTCTTGGAGCCGTTGCCTTTAGCATCGCAACCGCCTCCGGAGTCATATTTGGTAAAATTATGAACCTTTTTCTTAAAGAGAAGATCAATCCATTGCTGGGCGCGGCCGGGGTCTCCGCTGTTCCCGGTTCAGCCCGAGAGGTTCATCTGGTGGGTCAGTCCGAAGATCCTGAAAATTTCCTCCTCATGCATGCCATGGCCTGCAACTCTTCCGGTGTTATCGGATCTGCAATCTGTGCGGGTATCTTGTGGAGTTTTATGATTGTTCTTTGATGACAGCGCCATTTTGGACAAAACGCCACAAAAAAGCCTGCTTAAAACGTCAGAGATAATGGTCACTCATGCCCCTCCCGCTTTAACAATTCATGATACCAGACGGAAAAATCGAACATCCCCTTGTATCTGTCATCATCGTTGATGACTCCAAGACAAATTTCAAAAACGCCGCCGCCGTATGCATTGCTGTACTCCTGAAAACTTCTCGTTTGTAAAAATTCCCGGACCAGCATTTGGGTCGTTCGCTTGGTTTTATCTTTTCTGATATCTATGGGATCTTTGGGTTCCTGGAAGGGCTCCCATTTTTCATATCCTTTTTTTAAGATGTGTTTCTGGCGTCTGGGGGACATACTATCGAAAATGGCCTTTTTTCGTCTTTCCTCTTCTTCTGGGGATATCGTTGTCATTTTCTTTTCCTTGCTTCTTTAGGGTTTCATTTTCATCCACTACCCCAAGATAGTTTTCGTCATAATCGGTGAGAATCGCCATGGATAACGGCACCAGCAAATCTCCCATCTTAACATACCGGGTTCTGATTTGGCCGACAAATTCAGCAGAAATTTCGTAAAGCTTTTTTTGAATAACATCCAGGTTGGCCGTAGGATACGATTTGCCTTCAACAAAAGCCGACTTCCCGCAGGTATGCCCGATACCGCCTGTAGATGTCGGCATACCATAAAGTCGGCAGGTGATGGGTCGATATTCATAGAGATCGCACATATCATCTTCGTTAAGAAGTGGGCATCTGACGCGTTCAGCGGCAATTTCCATAAGTATTTCAACTTCGTTCTTTCCAGCTTCTTTGTCTTTATATGCTTTTCTTTTGACCATGTAAGTTTTTCGATCCGCACGGTTCGACTTTTCAATAATCGCCTCTTTCTTTTTGCCTTCAAACATTTCATTAAACAGATGATTAATATAAATTGCTTCGATCAATGTTAGGTCGAATAATGCATGACAGCAGTCTGCGCATTTAATTTCACATGTTACGCATTCTGGAAACTCATTTTGTACTTTTGCAAACATTTCATCGGCTTTCGCTGAAAGCGCCTTATATTTTTCAAAATATGGTGTAAAATCTATTTTCATCATTTAACTCCTAAAATTTTAAATTTTGTATGTAATAGTTTAGTCCTTTGAAACAACTCTATTTCAAAGGAGCTTCGAGTATGATTAAATTTTTATAGTAAAAATCAACAAACACTACAACCAAAGGGAAATAATGTTTCACGTGAAACATTATTTTCCGATACAGAATCGTCTGAAAATCTGATCGATGACATCCTCTTTGGCAACAGCGCCTATAATTTCACCCAGGCTGTCTAATGTATCCTTAATATCGATGGCAATCAACTCGAAAGAAGTCCCCTTGCGTAGTTCTTCACCGGCGGAAACAGCAAACTCCAAACTCTTCTCAAGGGCTATTTTATGCCTTAAATTGGGAATGATTTTATTTTGAACTTCAAGCTTGTAATCTCCAATTGCAAGTTTTGCGATTAAATCCTTTAGTGAGCTCAATCCATTTCCATACAAAGCGGAAATCCTGATGCTTGGTATTTTATCCCATGTTTCGGGAATTTCAGGTTTAAAGCCATCTTCCACCAAATCGATTTTATTTATCACCAATATCACCCGTTTGTCACCGATTGCCTGATATATTTTTTGATCCTCTATAGTAAATGGATCACTTGCATCGATCATGAAAAGTATCAAATCCGAAGCGTGAATATATGCCCGGGTCTTTTCAATACCGATAACTTCAACCGGATCGTTTGTCTCGTGAAGGCCGGCGCTATCTGCAATAATAACCGGTATACCACGAATATTCAATGTTTCTTCAATTAAATCTCTCGTCGTTCCGGGAATGGGTGTAACAATTACGCGATCATCTTGTATCATCCGGTTCATTAGGCTCGATTTACCCACATTGGGTCTGCCAACCACGATCATTTTAAGGCCGTCTCTTAAAAAATGCGCATTTTCATATTGCGCGACCATGTCTGATAACTCATCGATAACCCTCTTGTTCAAAATTTGATTAACGGAGTCCACATCGATAACGTCCCCAACATCTTCCGGAAAATCTATAACAGCCTCCACTTGTGTTAAAATGTCAATCAGTGAATTTCTTAGGGACTCAATTCGGTTTTTCAAATCCCCTTTTATCTGTGAAGTTGCAATTTCGAGCGATTTTTCGGTTCTGGAATTGATAATGTCAATAACCGCCTCAGCCTGGGTGAGATCAATACGGCCGCTAAGATATGCTCTTTTTGTGAATTCACCGGGATCGGCCAGCCTGGCACCTTTTTGTAATACCAAATCTAAAATCGAAGCCATTACAATATAGCCTGAATGGGTGTTTATTTCGATAACATCTTCTCTGGTGTATGTCCTGGGGGCTTTCATTGCTGACAGAAGAACTTCATCCAGCACCTGTCCTGTTTCAGGATTCACAATATTCCCGTGATAAAGGCGGTGGGATTTTAAGGGGAAAGAGAGGGCGTCACCCTCCGTACGGCCTAAACTCCACGACGCGTGAGATCTTTGAAAAATTGCTTCGGCTATAGAAAAAGCGTCTTTACCGGAGATTTTAATAATCCCGATACCGCCGCTACCGATGGGTGTTGCAATTGCGGCGATAGTATCATATTCCATTATTTATAACATGTATAGCTGGTTTGAACACCTTCAAATAAAGTAGCCTTTGAAATACCTACTTCATACGATGTATAGTATTGAAGGCTTAAGTTAAGGGCTTTTCTTTCGGGATGAATTTTTCTTTGGAAATATGACCAGTTTCCTTAAAATTCCTTCCCCCATACTCTGAGTTTTCAGCATGTTGTCATCTTTTAAGGCAATATGTACGATCCGTCGATCGTGAGAATTCATTTGACCGATTGTCGCTGGTTTTCCAGTCCGTTTAACCTTCTCAGCTAGCCTAAATGCTGTTTTTTCCAGGCTAATGCGCCGTTTTTCCAGATACCCTTCAACATCTACCTGAATTCCAACACGCTCTTTTCTTTTCTTATTAACAATTTTTTCAACGATATATTGCATTGCTTCAAGAGTTTGCCCGCGTTTGCCTATGAGAACGGCAGAGTTTCCACCCTTAACATTGAAAAAAAATCGATTTAATTTCTCTTCAATCGAGATTGTCGCATCTGTGGTAATTAAATCAATAATGCGTTGCAGGGCTTCTCTGCCAATTTCTTTTGGATCATCCTCTGAAGGGGAAAGTTCTATATCATCAATTGCGGCATCCATTTGAAAGTCTTTATTCTTTACAGTTTGATCCAAAGAAGCGGTTTTCGGTTTTTTTGTGTTCGATTTCTCCATTTTAAAATCCTGAGATGATTTCGGTAGGGTAACACGAATGCGCGCTTTTTTGGTGCCCACCAACCCAAAAATTCCGGTTGACCCATAGGAAATCACATCATGCTTGAGTTTTTCCCTGGGTATATTTAATTCTTCACAGGCTTTTTTTACTGCCATTTCAACATTTTTGTCCTCAAACTCCAAGCTGGGTGACATTGTTAAACCTCCGTTATTATTCGTTTTTCTTCGTGATATAATACTGTTGAGCCACGGAAATGATATTATTTACAAGCCAGTATAGAACAAGCCCCGAAGAAAAATTGATAAAAATTACCGTAAAAACAATCGGCATCATCATCATCATTTTGGCCTGGGTCGGATCCCCTGCTGGCGGCGACATTTTTTGCTGAATAAACATGGTCACCCCCATGATTATGGTTAATACAGGTATGCCGTATGGCGCCTCCATAAATGGGATGGAAAAATCGAATCGAAAAAGGCGATCCGGTGCTGACAGATCATTGATCCACCAGAAAAACGGCGCGTGTCTTAATTCTATGGCTTCATATAACATTCTATATAGCGCAAAAAAAACGGGAATCTGAACCACCATTGGAAGACATCCGCCCAGTGGATTGACCTTATACGTTTTATACAATCCCATCATTTCTTCATTCATCTTTTTCTTGTCGCCTTTATATTTCTCTTTTATTTCCGCCATCAACGGTTGAATTCTTTTCATTGCAGCCATTGATTTATAGCTTTTATTTCCCAGCGGCCACAGAAGGATTTTGCTAAGTATCGTCAAAATAATAATGGCAACACCATAGTTGGGGATATAATTATATATAAAGTTCATTATCCAGACACATGGTTTGGCGAGTACGTCAAACATACCGAAATGGACGGCTTTGATCAGGTCATAATCCACGGATTTTAAAACGGTCATGCTTTTGGGCCCGAAAAACAATTTATACTTAAAAACATGCTGTTCGCCATGAGGAATCACCTGCTCCGGCTGAACATAGGTATTCATTAAAATTTTATCGTCATTAATACCAAGGTGCATACTGGCATCCACAGCCTCATCGGGCATGATCGCAGACATGAAATAACGATCCTGAACCGCAATCCATGTTAATTTTCCAGGATATACATCTTGCTTTTTAATTTTCTTAGTCTTAATTTGCTCGAGTTTATTGTTGATCAGTGCGCTGGGCCCTTCAAAGCCATACCTGCTCTCGTTTTCCGGCGCCGTTTTTAATAGAGATAGTGTGAGATTATCTTTAATCGTCTGATCGGAACCGTTTTTAATGGTAACATCAAGGGAAATCACATAGGTTTCAGGTGAAAATAAATATGTCTTTTCAACGACAACCCCCTTGGGGGATGTCCATGAAAAAGAAATTTCTTGGGCTTTATTCTTGATATCTACAGAATCCTTCTCAAGATTAACTGAAAAAATCGCATCATCGATTCCCTGAAGACTATTACCGGCAAATCCAATCCGTACGGTTCCTTGGGACAAATCAGGATTTATCATCTCAAATGGAGGGGAATCAGAATCAATGGTTTTTCGATATTTATTAAGGACAAAGCTCTTGAATACCGCTCCTTTTTCTGAAATCTTTGCTGTATACAAGGGTAAATTTACGGTAATTGTTCGAGAAGGTTTAATCGGCTCTGAAGCACTTTCTTTTAAAGGCGGTTGGGCTTTTAAGGGGGTTGTTTCTTTTGCTGTCTTTTGCTTTTCTGTTATCCCTGACGTTTTATTTGACGGTTGTTCCGCTTGAATGGCTTGTTGGGGAAGTTTTCCCTTTTCTTTATCAACAAATAAAACATTCCAAACAATAAAGACCAGCAAAGACAATCCTATTGCAATAAATAATCGAACGTGTTCCATTATCCTTTATCCTCTCCAAAGTTCAATACAATGCATAAAAATTTATTTCAGATAAATTGAATCATCGGTATTTTCGGGTTCAGAGGAGCAAAATCTATGTAGGATTGTGAAAAGGCGGACAAATACATTTCCCTCCTGAATCGGCATCCTTTATTTCGAACTTGTCCCCAAGCGGTATCATTTGCACTGCTTTATGGGACAGGGTCGATTCCTCCCGGATGAAAGGGATGACACCTTAAAATTCTTTTCAAAGCAAGTAGAAATCCCTTAAGAAGTCCATAACGCAAAATAGACTGATAGGCATACTCAGAACAGGTTGGATAAAAACGGCATGCAGGAGCCAGTATTGGAGACAATATGAATTGATATGCTCTTATGAACATCAGAGCTGGTATCATAAATATTCTATTAATGCTCTAAACTCCTGGAAATATTTTTAATAACATCTTTCAGGGATAGAAAGGCCTGCTCCGATGATAGCTCCGCGGCCCTTTTTTTAGCGATAATATTGATATCCCAATGACCTGTAATAATGTGCCTGTTTAGCCGAAAATATTCGCGAGAAAATCTTTTAATCCTGTTTCTTGTAGGGGCATTTCCTACTTTCCTCGCTACAGTGACACCAAGGCGGGTTCTTTGCAATCGACCTGGAGAGAATATTGCAATAAAATGCCTGTTCTGTGTTTTCTTCCCCAAAATAGACAATTTAAGAAATTCGGAGCGTTTTAATATTCTGTCCGCCTTGGTAAAACAAAAGCGCAAAAGAGACTCCTCTTTTTAACCCTTTATTATCTCTTAATTTATTTTATCGAGCAACACTTTTCATGCCGCTAAACGGGCTCTGCCTTTTGCTCTGCGCCTGTTGATAATCCTTCTGCCTTGCTTTGTCGACATTCTTTTCAGAAACCCGTGTGTTCTTGCCCGCTTAATTCTGCTTGGTTGATATGTTCGTTTCATAGCCTAAAATCCTTATTCAGACACCAAAGTGTTTTTTAACGCGTTGAAAAAAAGTGTTATTTATGAATTAAACCGAATATATAAATCACAAGATAACCGAGTTGTCAAGCTTCAAACTTAACCATAGATTCAAAATAATATATTATACTTTTTTCAAACGTTAAATAGAATACTCAACTCCTTTTTATTCCTTGATAATTTCAAAAATATTAAACTCTTCCATATGAAGCTTGGCGTCCGGATATATGACAATTTGCCTTCCGATAACTCGCTCAACAGCAACGATAATATGGCTTTCCTCACCATAAAGAAGTTCGGCAATTTCAGGGTTTACTCTCAGGCTGACCTTGACCCCTATCATGTCTCGTGATTCACGAATAATTTCCCTATAGATATTGTAACATATTGTCTGTTTGGAGATAAGATATCCTTCTCCGTCACAATAAAAGCAGGGCTCGCACAGTATCCTTGTCAATGGTTTTCGAATCCGCTTTCGGGTCATTTGTATCAACCCCAACTCTGATATGGGTAATACGTGGGTTTTACTTCTATCTTTTTTAAGCGCTTCCTTTAGCGCATTAAAGACTTTTTCCTGATTCGACTTTTTTTCCATATCGATAAAATCGATAATAATGATACCCCCGATATCCCGAAGACGGATTTGATAGGCGATTTCTTTAACAGCTTCAAGGTTGGTTTTTAGAATCGTTTCCTCCAGATTATATTTACCGACATATCGTCCTGTGTTTACATCAATAGCCACCAGTGCCTCTGTATGTTCGATCACGATATATCCGCCGGACTTTAACCACACCTTCTTTTTTAATGCTCGTGAAATATCCGCTTCTAAATTAAATGAATCAAAAATCGGCTCCAAGCCTTCATAAAACTCCACGGAATCTTTAAGGCTCGGCATGAATTCATCAAGAAATTTTAAAATAGATTCATACCCCGAACGAGAATCTATGATCAGTTTTTCAGCTTCATGCAACAAAAGATCCCGAACAGCACGAAGACTAACGGCCACCTCCTTATGTAAAAGATACGGCGCCGGAGCTGTCTGGTATTTCTGTTGAATACTTTCCCACAAATTGTTAAGAAACCCCATCTCATATTTAAGCTTCTCTTCCTGGACACCTTCTGCTGCAGTTCGAACAATATATCCGAAATTATTCTCACGGATAGATTCAACGGTCGCCTTTAAACGATTCCGCTCTGTATCATCTTCTATTCGCCTGGATATCCCAACATGCTCTGATGCCGGCATAAGCACAAGAAATCGGCCTGGAAGGGAAATGTGCGTTGTCAGCCGTGCTCCCTTTGAGCCCATTGGGGCTTTGGCGGCTTGAACCATCATTTCTTGTCCTTCAGTGATAAGTTCTTCAATGTGCCTATCACGACGAATCGAGGAAATATAAGAATTATAAGGAATGCCTTCTTCTGTACTACTATTGTTGTTCAAGAAATCTTCAATAGGGCTATAATTTTCACCAATGACATCGCTCACATAGATAAAAGCAGCCTGTTTTAGCCCTATATCTACAAAAGCAGCCTGCATGCCCGGAAGAACCCGCTGTACCTTTCCCTTGTAAATATTTCCGGCAATATCCGAAGCATCTCCCTGTTCTATGAAAAGTTCAGCAATGTTTCCATCCTCTAGAAGCGCCACTCTGGTTTCATGATCAGCAACATTGATGACAATTTTTTTATACATGTTTTTTCCTGATTTTTAAATTATAGTTTAACAACTGCTCCCTGTTTTATCTCTACCTTGGATAATCCGAAAACCTTTTCAAGAACCTCAAAAGGTCTCACCGTTTGCCCCGGTTCCGATCTTAGGATCATCCTCACCTGATTGGGTGCGAGCAATGTCAAATTTATCACCATCTCTTTTAAGTTTATCTTTTTGGTTTTACCTTTTCGATTGAACCGCGTAACTATAAATTCTGACATCTTGTTAAAATGGTTCATTTTTTCTTCATCAAAAAAACCGTTTTTGGAGGTTACCATATAAATAACAGGCTCAAATGTATTATTCGACGGCTTTGTCGGGGCAAGATGACAGTTAAGAATACGCAATCCCTTTGGAAGGTGAATGTTTAATCCGTTTATGATGGTTTGCGGTTTTACATTGTCATGTACGGATAAATAAAATATTTCATTCAAACTCTCTAAGCCGATGGGAAGCGCATCCTCAAATGATATCAACGGCTTCGGATGAAACCCCTCTGAATATTTAACAGCTATGCCGGCACGTCGGATCGCACGAATAATAATTTTAACCAGTTCAAGATGCCCAAAATATTTTGCCTGATCCAGCTTAGAAAATGATATCTTTAATTTTTTATAACCTTTTGGCTCATGGCGGTCTTGCGTAAAATTTTTGACCATATCTTCTTTACGGTCATCAAACACTTTGGGTGCAATAGCTTCAAAATCACACGCCCCGCATTGGTTACAATTGCCGTTTCGACAATCGATTGTATGCACACCTTCTGCGGCTTTATTCCTCTCGCTTATTAAATAATCTTTTGACACCATGGTATCAATATGATCCCACGGTAACGGTTCGATAGCATTTCTAACACGTGTTGTAAAAAAATCAATATCAACGCCTTCATCTAAACAAGACGCTTCCCATGACTGATATCTAAACTTATCGCTCCAGCCGTCAAATTTACATCCTTTGTTGTACGCAGTTACCAACAAACGGTTAAGACGCCGGTCTCCCCGCGCCCAAAGTCCTTCTATAATACTTACTTCTGGATTCTGCCACTTAAATCGAACTCCTGGTATTTTTAGTTTCTTCTTTAACCAGGTAATTTTATGTTTCGATTCGTCCAATGAAATTTGAGACGACCACTGAAAAGGGGTGTGAGGCTTTGGAATAAAAGTTGCTATACTGACGTTGATTTGGCCTTTTCGTCTATTTTCACGCTTAACCGTTTTGAGTCTTTTCACAAGATCGACTATCGCCTCTAAATCGTCGTCCGTTTCTGTGGGAAGGCCGACCATAAAATAGAGCTTAACAACCTGCCACCCTAATAAAAACGCATCGTTTACCGTGTCTATGATGTCTTTTTCCGTTATATTTTTATTAATCACGTCTCGAAGCCGCTGACTTCCCGCTTCCGGTGCGATTGTAAAGCCGGTTTTTCTGACCTTTTTTACAAGATTCATCAGGCTGGGGGTTAATGTACCAGCCCTTAGAGAAGGAAGGGATATCGCAATGCGTTGATTCGCATACCTTGACATCATGTTTTCCATTAATGGTAAAATACAGCTATAATCCCCTGTACTTAAAGATAAAAGTGATATGTCTTCATAACCGGTTGCAGCAACAGAAGCATCTGAAAGCGAAAGCAGCTTCTTTAAAGATCTTTCACGGACCGGTCGGTATATCATCCCGGCCTGGCAGAACCGACATCCTCTGGTGCATCCTCTTGATATTTCGAGTCTTAAGCGATCATGAACTGGTTTACCGTATGGAATAATCGGTGTATCGGGAAAGGGCACTTCATTAAGATCGCCAACAACCGCTTTTTTAATTATATCATAATCCGGATATCTTGGCGTAAGCGTCTGAAAACCATGGTGATCAAATTCCGGACTAAAAAACTCCGGGATATAGACACCTTCGATGTGCGACCATTTTCTCAAAAGGGTTTCTTTATCGCGGTTTTCCTCTGC
>JAOUGB010000508.1 GCA_029857875.1 Desulfobacteraceae bacterium
CAGATCCATCACAACAACATCGGGGGGGGCTCAATTTCTGAAAAGAGTCTTGCAAGTATCATGAAACCACAAACCTTGCCATACAGAGCCGTCTCTGACATTGTTCGCGTAACATTACGTTTTTGCACGTTTAAGTGAGTATTTGCCATTTTTTAAAAAATAACAAATAATTAGCTTGCTTTCTTTCTAAACAAAGCTTATTATATATTCAATCAATTAAGCCCTGTTTAATCTGCGGGACGATTTTTTTCTGAAGGAACAGTTCATTTTTTTATGTGCCATCCTCCAGTTTAAGATTTTGAAAATATTTTGAAAGGAGGATGTTATCATGACCAATGGAACCGTTAAGTGGTTTAACGACCGAAAAGGGTTCGGATTCATTGAGCAGGAAGAAGGTCCGGATGTGTTTGTTCATCATTCAGCAATCAATGCAGCCGGTTTTAAATCCCTCAATGAAGGCGACCGAGTTTCCTTTGATATAGAGCAAGGACAAAAAGGTCCTGCCGCTGCAAATGTCACTGTAATTTAATTTGCCGTTCTGATTAAAAAGGGCATTCCTTCCGATATTGAGGGGATGCCTTTTTGTTTGGTTTGAATTTATACCTGCACAATTCGCTATCATCAGATCTTAAACCTCAAAAATGTCCGCTCGCTCATAGATCCTTTTCTTGTTGTCATGATCAAAAATAACAGCCAAGGAGGTAACAAATTGGCAAAATCAAATCATCAATTTAATAAACGTCAAAAAGAATTGGCAAGGAAGATAAAAAAAGAACAAAAGAGACAACGCAAACTGGATAAAAACACTATAAAATCAGAAGAGAATCCAAATCAGTCCCAGAATGAAGAAAGGAATCTAAAAGCATAGAAACCGGATGAAAAGGAGAAAAGATATGCGTCAAAAATATGTGATTTCTCGAAATGGTGACAAAAATAACCTCAAAATCAGGGAATATGCAATTATCGACAAAAATCTGAATAAAGTGGCGTCTTCAATGCTGCAAAAGGGAAGTTTTTCATTTCTCTGCGAAGAAACCTATGAAAGTGAGATTATCGTAAGTTCCATCTCCAAAGGAATGAACGCCCTGGTTGCCATCCTTCGGACCGAAAATATATTTCCCATTGAACCCTATTCCACCAAAATCGCCGAATCCGTCATGGAGTTATACGATTCATCCGAAGATGGTTCGGTGGAGCTGTTTTTTGACGACGTCGATTTGGTGTCTGATTTGATACCTGCTTGATATAAATTCGTTTTTTTAAGCAGCTTATTTAAAATATCAAAAACTAACCTTGAACAATTAAAGCAACGTTACTACAAAAACCGACATCCACCGAACAGAGATAATGTGCCTGAATACAACACTCCGGAAGGCGGAGAAGGTGCTGCCCTTGGTATGAGTGGTGATTTAAAATAAGGGGTTATTGAGGAGGAAAAAAGATGGAAAACAGATTAGATGATTTATTTCTGATGTTTCAAACAAAAGGGTTTATGCCTGTAGAAATCCCAGGGCTCATCAAAGATGTTTTTAATATTTTGGGTAATGATGAATATTGCAATATAACCGCTGTTAACCAAGAGATGGAGGACCTGGGTTGGGGGATAGGAATCGTGGATACTGTTACGTACGAATTAGTAAACTCCCTGGTTCAAAATGCTTAGGTTTTCTGATATAGAAAGGCTCATTCATGGTGATAATTTATCCACAAATAATCTTTTTATTAAGCGATTGATCCATACCCGAAAATATTAATGCAAAACTCAGAACGTTATTCAGGAGCACTTTAATCCCGACATGGTGTTACCCCACATCCATGAGAACTTTCGGAACATCCCTTAGATTATAGCACAGGTTTCTATTTGCAGTAAAAGGTTTGGTGTTCATGATATTATGCGCCGCCTTGAGGAATGACCCCCTTTTGCAGCGATCAAATTTAAGTCATGAATGTTATAAATCGTGTAAAATAACGCCCTTTCAACCTGACATACCTGCACGAAGTGACCTCCCACCTGTGGCTTGCTCTATCTCAAAATCATGAATAAAATCTTGGACATATTTCTTGATTATGTTTTTCAATCGGGTTTTGGACAGAGTTGACATTTTACCTTCCTGTCTAATATTAGAATAGATTTGTTGAATGAATTTAGTAATCGATCTTGAAAAGTCTCAGAATAATACGAGGTATTTCTGAGGAAAATGCAGGCATACTTTTTGGCTGAATTTTTGGACAAAATAAAACCCCCAAATTGTACCAGGTGGTACACCGAGGGAGTTATCTATAAAAAAGCTATAATATAATCAATATATTAAAATCTACGGAGTGCCGAAGGGGAGACTCGAACTCCCACGGAGAAACCCCCACTAGACCCTGAACCTAGCGCGTCTACCAATTCCGCCACTTCGGCATGAATAATATCATTTAAGATTGATTTAATATAAAGGGTATTCTATATATATGTTTTTTTATTTTTGTCAAGGCAGATATTTGTTAACGGGAAAAATTAGAATGGAACTCATTAAACACATTGATAGGATTGAAAAACCATATAAAAATGCAGTGATTACCATCGGCAATTTCGATGGCGTTCATATCGGACATCAAGCCCTTTTTCATGAAGTGGTCGAAAAGGCTGAGAGCCTTGACGGCACATCCATCGTTATGACCTTTGAACCCCATCCGGTCCGTGTTTTAAAACAAAACGGGCATTTGCCGCTCATTACCCTCTATGAACAGAAAGTCGAACTCATTGAAAACTCAGGTGTAGATGTTTTGATCTGCATCCCCTTTACCAAGGAATTTGCGGCAATATCGGCAAAGGAATTTGTGGAAGATATCCTGTTAAAATCAATCGGTATGAAAGCCA
>JAOUGB010000509.1 GCA_029857875.1 Desulfobacteraceae bacterium
CAACCCGGTCCCACAAAAACGAAACCCCATCCCTCATACCGTTAACCCGAAATTCCCCTTGAAGAATTTTTCTAACGTGAATTTTTTCTTAGAAGCCATTTTAAAACCTTCCGGAATAATTCTACACCCTTCAGACTGTATGTATTCAGGCTTGTAAGAAATTCGTGTTCACCATTCCCGCTGTTTAACTTCTTTACAATGTGTAAATATTCCTGACACGCGGTTTTGTGTGCAAGATTTCAAGTAGCAACAGTGTTATTAAATAAAGGCCATAAATTTGGTTGGTTATGCAAAACCATTTACTCCCGGATTTTGGCACATTCATTGCTCCTTACAAGGCATTAAAAATAGCATTATAAACGCCGGAAGAAATCCTGAGAAAAGAAGCAGCATTTGTCATCAGGTTTCCTTTGAGTACCAAGATGAACCGCGAAAATAAAATTTGAAAAAATAAAGGATACCGAATGTGTATGGGTCGCGGATGACGAAAAAGCCATTCGGGACGGATTACCCAAAACTTCGCCTTAATGAGAAAAAATGGAATCGAATCATTTTTCAGCAATAAGAAGAATTCTCTTTACCTGTATGATCCTGGTTCCGTTGATTCCCTTTATCCTGGTTTTGGGCACCGGCTATTATTACTTCAAAACGTCGATAGAGAGCAGCACAATTGCAAGCATGAATAGAATTGTCGAAGATCACAGGCATATGATTGAATCCTTTCTTAACGAGCGGGAAAACGATTTAAAATTTATTCTTCATTCCTATACATTCGATAATCTCAGCCAATCTGGAACCCTGGAAACCGTCTTTGATCACTTACAAAGAGAATCCCAGGCATTTGTTGACCTGGGGATCTTCAACAAAGACGGACTCCATGTCGCCTATCGCGGACCTTACAGTTTAAAGGGCAAGGTTTATAAAGACACAGACTGGTTCAAGGAAGTGATGAAACACGGGTATTACATCAGCGACATTTTTTTAGGATATCGCCAAGTGCCCCACTTCATCATCGCTCTTGCCAAGGAAAAAGAGGGTGAAAAGTGGGTGATTCGCACAACAATCGATACGGTAACGTTTAACAATATCGTCAAGGGTATCCGTATCGGCAAAACAGGAGAGGCCTACATTATCAATGTGAACGGTTTGTTACAGACAGAACCGCGTTCCGGCGGAAAATTGATGGATAAACATCCGGACACCGTTATATATCCGTCATCCCATACCGGTATCGAAACCTTCATGGATAAGGATGTAAAAGGGGCAAAATATCTCTACACCACCACCTGGCTGCAAAATAAAAAGTGGTTGCTGGTGGTTAGGCAGGAAAAATCAGATGCGTTCAGCGCACTGACTTCAGCCGTTTACCTGGTTATTCTCATTACCGTCATCGGCGGAGCGATTATCGCTGGTGTTGCATTTTACCTCACGAACCACATTGTCGGGCGGATGGAAAAAATGGATGTCGAAAAGGAGCGCTTAAACCAGCAGCTCATCGGAGCAAGCCGTCTTGCAGAACTGGGCGAAATGTCGGCCGGTTTTGCCCACGAAATTAACAACCCCCTTCAGATCATCAAAAACGAGCAATCCCTCATGGAAATGATAATGGCGGATTTGAAAGAAGCCGGCCAGCTAAAGGCATCGGCGTCTTTGACAGAGTTCGAGGATTCCATGGATCAGATCAAACTTCAGATTTCTCGTTGCGCCAAGATTACCCAGGCGATTTTAAAATTCGGCAGGCAGGACGAGCCCAAGCCCCAAGATATAGACCTTCGAACTTTCATTCTGGAAGTCACCGGCATGGTGGCTCAAAAAGCTGTTGTCCACGGAATTTCCATCGAGCAGGATATTGCCGAAAATACGTATCCGATACATGGAGATCCTACCCAATTGCAGCAGGTTTTAGTGAATCTGTTTAACAATGCAATGGATGCAATTATTGAACAACATGGAACCTCAAGGGGGAAACTGATTGTCAGCGCCGGGCCAAAAGAAAACAACACGGTGGAAATCATGATCAAAGACAATGGCTGCGGGATCAGTCCTGAAAATTTAACTAAAATATTTTCCCCGTTTTATACCACCAAATCGGTTGGAAAAGGGACTGGATTGGGGCTATCGATATGCTACGGCATCAT
Organism: Desulfobacteraceae bacterium; assembly: GCA_029857875.1. Classification (GTDB taxonomy): domain Bacteria; phylum Desulfobacterota; class Desulfobacteria; order Desulfobacterales; family UBA11574; genus UBA11574. The sequence goes on from JAOUGB010000509.1 coordinate 2,139, forward strand.
CGATAATATGCGCGGTACGCTGGAGGTCAGCAGTGAAGTGGGTGTCGGAACGACATTCTCCATCCACCTGCCGGCTGTGGTGTAAGGTATGGAAAGAATGAACATACTATTGGTCGACGATGATCAAAATTTTTTATCTGTCGCCAAAAAACGGTTGGCAAAAAGGGGCCATACCGTCCAAACCTTATCGAACGGGACTGAAGTCTTTGAAAAACTTCAGGCTCAAAGCATCCATGTGGTTGTTCTTGATGTCAAAATGCCGGGTATATCCGGCATTGAAATTTTGAAGGAGATCAAAAAAAACTTCCCACTGGTTCAGGTGATCATGTTGACCGGAGTTCCTACGGTGGGTTGTGCTGCGGATAGTCTAAAGAGCGGAGCGCTCAATTACTTGATCAAACCCGTTGATATCGAAGAGCTCCTCCAAAAAATCAAAGAGGCTCATGAGCAAGGACAGCGTTTGGAACAAAAAATTCGTAACACCCAAATTAAGGTTTTAGAACAAAATGTTCAAACAAACCGATTTAACAAATAGTTATATAATAATTCAAATAGTTAAGCATTTAACGAGATTACAGGGAGAAAGTCATGGAAAAGATGAGGATGATGCTGGTGGATGATGAGGAACGTTTTTTGGCCACCACCCAAAAGTTGCTGGCAAGAAAAGGGTATGATGTCGTGACCGCCGCAAGCGGGGCCGAGGCCCTGGAAAAAATCAGGTTTCAA
>JAOUGB010000510.1 GCA_029857875.1 Desulfobacteraceae bacterium
AGGAGAAACCTGACGCTCAAAAGCGCGAGAACCGTTATCAGTATAACGATAAAAAAGGCGGGATGATTAATATAGTTGTCATACAGGCGGGTGGAGAACTTGCTGGCGATTAAAAAAACAACCGCCACGACCAGAAGAACCGGCCAGAGTTTTTCGGCAGTGGAAACAGCCCTTTCTTGGAGATCCCCTTCTGATTTTATGGAAATCCACAAAGCACCATGAATCATAAAAAGGAGAACAAAAAAAATGCCGCCCAAAAGACCGTATGGATTTAACAGTGTAAAGAGTGTTCCATGATAAATTCCATTGTGATCGATGGGAATTCCCTGGAAAATATTTGCAAAGGCAACGCCAAAAAGAAGTGCAGGCACAAAGCTTCCAACAAAAATGCAGGTGTCCCAGATTTTTCGCCAGCGGGGGTCATCGACCTTACCGCGAAATTCAAAAGAAACCCCCCGAAGAATAAGGGCAAATAAAATCAGCATCAACGCGGAGTAAAGTGATGAAAACATAACAGAATATACCAGGGGAAAGGCTGCAAATGTGACCCCGCCGGCGGTAATCAGCCACACTTCATTTCCATCCCACAAGGGTCCCAGTGCATTAATCATAATCCGTTTGTCCTGATCGGTTTTTCCCAAGAAAGGATAAAGCGTCCCGATCCCAAAATCGAATCCGTCCGTCATGAAGAATATCGCCCATAAAAGACCCCACAGGAAAAACCATATCGTTTGTAAAACCATTTTCTCCTCCAGTATTTTATATCGCCGGGTTTTTCGGACTCCTAATTGTCGATCGCAAGCTCGGGGTCCTTCAAGGCGTTTTTAGCAATCAAATAAAATCCGGTGACACCCAACAAACCATACACCAAAATAAACGCAATCAAGGTGGTCAACACCTGAGATGTGGCTATGGGAGAGACTGCATCAGACGTCTTCATCAAGCCGTAAACAATCCAGGGCTGGCGTCCCACTTCCGTGACTATCCACCCTAATTCACAGGCAATATAGGGCAGGGGTATCGACAAAAGCATGAGCTTCAAATATTTTGGGCTGTCCACTAATCGGTTTCGTTTCCACCAGCCGAAAATGGTGGCGAGAATAAAGTAAAAACCCAGGCCGACCATGCCTTTAAAAGCAAAGGATGTCAGCAGCACCGGAGGTCTTTCTTCCCTGGGAAAATCCTTCAGGCCCTGTACCTTTGCATTGATATCGTGCTTGACCAGAAAACTAAGCATACCGGGCATGGCGCCGATTTCAATCTTATTGCGTTCGTTTTCCTCGTCGGGCAGTGTAAATAGATAGACCGGGGCTTTGGTGGTGGTTTCCCAGAGGGATTCCATGGCCGCTAGTTTGGTGGGCTGTTTTTCAGCCACAACGACGCCGTTCAGATCTCCCATAATCACCACAACCAAGGAAAAGATGAGTCCAAATACCAGAGCGATTCTGAAAGAGCGGGTAAAAAATTCTATCTTCTGCTTTTTAAGCAAATGATAGGCGCTGACACCCATGACAAAAAACGCGCTCAGTACATAGGCCGCGCTGACCGTGTGAACAAATTTAAGGATGGCCCACTTTTGCATCAAAGCGGCCGTGAAACTAACTAGCTCGGCACGACCGTCCCGGATGGTATATCCAACCGGGTTTTGCATCCAGGCATTGGCGATGAGGATCCAGACCGCCGAAAAGGTTGATGCTAAAGCAATCAACCACATCACCGCAGCGTGGGCCTTTTTGGAAAGTTTTTTCCAGCCGAAAATCCAGACACCGATGAGTGTCGATTCCAGAAAAAAGGAGGTGGTGGCCTCAATGGCAAGAAGAGAACCAAAAATATCACCAACAAAAGCTGAATAGCGCGACCAGTTGGTTCCAAATTGAAATTCAAGGGTGATCCCTGTAACGACACCCACGGCAAAATTAATGAGGAACAGCTTTCCCCAGAATTTTGTCATGCGCAGGTAGGTTTCGTCCCCGGTTTTGACGTATCTGGTTTCCATGTAGGCCACCAAAAAGGACAAACCGAGGGTAAAAGGAACAAACAAAAAATGAAACATGGTGGCGACCGCAAACTGCAGGCGCGAAAGCAATACCACATCCATGACCATCTCCTTTTTGAAAACCGCATACAAAAATATTCTCAAGTTTCACATTGGATTGGAATCATTGCCGAACCAATATTTGTCGATCACTTAAGAAAAATAAACATGGGCTCCTGAAATCAGAGTCGGTAAGTTATGCCGCCCCTTCCAGCCTGCACTGGGTAAAGTCTATCTGCTCGTTGCAGCCCTCGCACACATGGGTTCTGTCAAACTCATCCGAGAAAATTTCCACTTCTTTTCCACAATTAGGACATTTGCATGCAAACGATTTTAAGGTCTTAAAATTTTGAAACCCCGGACAATGTTGCGGTGTAGACATAATATTCTCCTGTTCAAATTATAACACAGTTAAAATGAAACCATATTGAAAACGCATCGGAAATCCTACGACTTGTTGAAATCACAAGTCTCTTAATGAAAACTCATTTATGCCACCGGTATGGAAGAATGGAATGTTGGAATACTGGAATATTGGGAAATAAGAGCGGAGATATACTATTTAAATTGTCAAAAAAATCCTTTAAACCCATCATTCCATTTCGCCATTATTCCAATTGGAGCGAAACCTCTAAATTCATAACTTCTCGGCGATTTCACGGCCATAGTCCTGGGCCATCTGGACCCCTCCGCCCAGAGAACTCGCTTTGAGCCTCAACGGACCACCAACCATATTCATTTTAAAGATATTCTTCATGGTATTGAAGATACGGTCCGGCGCTTCTCCACTCCATCCAAATGCACCAAAAGCGCCGCCCACTTT
>JAOUGB010000027.1 GCA_029857875.1 Desulfobacteraceae bacterium
CCGTCACAGACCAAGGCATATCTCTAAAAGAAGCCCTGAACATGTGCTGGTATATGGATTCCAGAGGTCTGGTCGTAAAAAGCCGTAAAAAATTAGCCAGGCAAAAGCGTTCCTATGCCCATGATCATGAGTTCATTCCAGATCTTCTTACTGCGGTTGAAACGTTGAAGCCAACCGCAATCATCGGCGTCTCTGGTCAGCCCCGAACATTTACACGACCGGTTCTGGAAGCCATGGCAAGGCACAATGAAAGACCCATCGTATTTTCCCTGTCGAATCCGACCTCCAAATCCGAATGTACGGCGGAAGAAGCGTATCAATGGACCCAAGGACGTGCTGTTTTTGCAAGCGGAAGCCCTTTTGGACCTGTCACCTTCAACGGCAAAAGATATGTGCCGGGACAGGGAAACAACGTTTATATCTTTCCCGGTGTAGGGTTGGCCGCTATTGCGGCAGGAGCCAGGTATGTGACCGATGAGATGTTCCTAATCGCTGCAAAAAAGTTGGCTGAACTCGTATCAGAAGAAGATTATAAAGCAGGATGCATTTATCCGCCGCTGACAAAAATCAGAGAGGTTTCAGCACGCATCGCAACCGCCGTAGCTGAGGTGGTTTATAAAAGAGACATTGCAACGAACCCGAAACCCGATGACCTGTCAATCCATGTCAAATCTCTGATGTTCGAGCCGGTCTATCAAGACTACTTGAAGTGATTCTCAAAAACCGGATAGCCATGGCAGATAAACGCTTTTTTTCTTTTTGCCGTAAAAAGGTTATCGTTTGGGTGTATTCGTTTGTCTTTAACCTTAAATTTTTGCGCTAAGACCATGGATTTTTTATATCTTTCGCCGGAATTTCCACCGAATTATGCCAATTTTGTCCTGAAACTGGACGAAATGAACGTCAACGCTTGGGGAATCGGTGAAGCTGATTTTTATTTCATGCCCGAAAAATTGCGCTCGGCCTTGAAATGGTATGTCAGGGCAAATCTAAGTTCCATAGCGGAAGTCGAAAATGCACTCGAAAACCTTTTAAGCGTCAAAGCCTCCTTGGGCACTTCACCGAATTTTGACCTGGTTGAGTCCCATAACGAACAGTGGCTTCAGTTGGAAGGCTTTATCAATCATAAGTTGGGCATTGACGGTATTCAGCCGAAAGACCTGAGCCGGCTCAAAAAAAAGTCGGTCATGAAAAAGCTCTTCCAAGAAAGCGGCCTGCCGGTTGCCAAGGGTGAACGGATTACGGATTTCAATCACGGGCTCCGACTGGCAGACGATCTGGGGTATCCCCTGATCCTAAAGCCGGATGAGGGGGTCGGTGCAGGTGGAATCCACAAGGTCATCGATGAAGCACAGCTCAAACACCTTTTGTCGGAAATCAACGGCGACTATGTGATGGAAGAATTTGTTGACGCTAAGATTGTAACTTATGACGGTCTGGTCGATGGCAACGGGCGCATCCTCTTTGAAAACTCGCTCATTTATGGAGAGGGCGTTCTGGAATACGCCCTGGGTAAAGACACCTTTTTCTATGTCAGCCGCTACATCCCCGACAAACTGTCGCAGATCGGCAGGCAGCTCACGAAGCTATTTGACATTCGCCGAAAGTTCTTCCATTTTGAGTTTTTTATTGTTGGTGACGATTATATGCCCATCGAAATCAACTGCCGGCCACCGGGAGGCGCGATCCTGGATATGATGAACTACAGCGTGGATGATGATTTATATGCCGTTTATGCCCGCATGATTGCACAGCACGAGGCGTCCGTTGCTGCTGAAAAGAAATATTATTGCTGCTACTTGGGCCGGCGGGATAAGGATTATGTGCATCGTCATTCCGACATTCTGGCCGCATTCGGTCATTGTCTGGTCGAATATGCCGAAAATCCTTTCATCTTCCAAAAAGCCATGGGGAAATACCGGTATATCTTAAGATCGGCATCCGAATCGGAAATACTCCGCATGGCGGATTTTGTTCTGCAAAAGCCCTGAATAAAAATGCATTTATATTGTCAACCAAGGTAAAAACCATGAATATCGTGTATCTCTCACCTCACTTCCCACCCCATTACCACCGTTTTTGCCGGCATCTGAAACAGGCCGGGGCTAACGTGCTGGGAATCGGAGATCCGCAGTACGACCATTTGGCCATTGAGGTGCGTGATTCTCTTACAGAGTACTTTCGAATAGATGATATGCACGACTACGATGCGTTGCTGCGGGCCTGCGGATTTTTCACCCACAAGTACGGTAAGATCGATCGGTTTGAGTCGCTAAACGAGTACTGGTTGAGCACCGAAGCCCGGATACGGGACGATTTCAATATTTTTGGTGTTCGAGGCCGCGACATTGACGACATCCGCCGCAAATCCCGGATGAAGGACAAATTCCGGAAGGCCGGCGTGCCGGTGCCCCGGGGACGTGTGGTGCAGACCATGGAGGACGCCCGAGAGTTGATCCGCGAGACGGGCTATCCGGTAGTGGCCAAACCCGATGCAGGTGTGGGTGCCCTGGATACCTATCGCCTGGACAGTGATGAAGATCTGGTAAATTTTTTCGCCGGCAAGCCGGCAGTGGAATACATGATGGAAGAATTCATTTCCGGCGCCATTTATTCTTTTGACGGACTGGCCGACCGCAACGGCAACCTGGTGTTTCACACCGCGCACACGTTCAGTCAAGGAATCATGGAAACAGTCAACGAGGCACGCCACATCTATTACTACTCTTTGCGGGAGATTCCCCCAGCCTTGGAAGCGCTCGGGCGTCGGTGCATAATGGCATTCGAGGTGAAAGAGCGTTTTTTTCATATCGAATTTTTTCAAACCGCCCCCGACACCTATACAGGGCTGGAAGTGAACATGCGTCCGCCGGGCGGCTTTACCACCGACATGTTCAATTATGCCTGTGACATAGATATTTATCGGGTATGGGCCGAACTGTTGGTGCACCGGCGCACGGAACTTCCCTATACGCGCAAGTACCACTGCTGCTACACGAGCCGCAAAAACAACCAGCGTTATCGTCACGGACATGAAGACATCATGATACGTTACGGTGACTTTATGGTCCAGGTGGCAAGCGTTCCCGGCGTGTTCAGCAGTGCCCTGGGCGATATCGGCTATATTTTCAGATCAGCAAAATTAGACGATATTTTTGAGATCATTAATTTCATTCATGCACCTGAAACTTAAAATATGCACATTGAAGAACACCACTGGTTCAGCCCGAATCTGAATCGGGATATGGCCCTGAAGATTTACGGACACTTTGGAAAACCGTTTATAATTTTTCCCTGCTCCCGCGGCCGGTATTTTGATTACGAAGGCATGGGGATGATCAACGCTATTGCCGGGTTCATCAATGAAGGCAAAATCAAGATGTTTTGCATAGACAGCATAGACGCAGAGTCCTGGTACAATTTCGCCGTTCCGCCGGCGGATCGAAATGCTCGGCACGAAGCCTATGACCGTTATGTGGTCGAAGAGGTGATCCCGTTTATCCGCGATCACTGCCACTCACCGGATGAACGGGTGATGGCCAACGGTTGCAGCATGGGCGCCTATCACTCCGTGAATTTTTTCCTCAAGCATCCGGATGTTTTCGAAGGCACCATTGCCTTAAGCGGCCTTTATCGTCTGGATCGGACCGAGTTCGGACTCTCGGCCACCGACATACCTGCCGTCTACTTCAATTCCCCCGTGAACTATCTTTCGGGAATCAACGATCACTGGTTTCTGGATCGCTACCGGCATAGTAGAATCATTATCTGCGTGGGTCAAGGCGCCTGGGAAGAGGAAGCCGTTGCCGACACACGATCCCTGGATGCCCTTTTTAGAGAAAAATCGATTCCGGCCTGGGTCGATTTCTGGGGCTACAACGTGAATCACGACTGGCCCTGGTGGTACAAACAGATGAATTATTTTTTACAGCGCCTTTATGGATAAAACCGGGCTGTGAAGTGGGACCCCGATATCCAATAAACCCATCATTTTTACCCTGTGAAACATTTTCATTTCACCAGAGCCATTACTCCATCATTCCAATTGGGGCGAATCCCCTAAGTTTGATTAGTGTCAAAATATTAACACAAAGTCATTATTGAATCTATATCGCCCAATAATATTATGTTGTGTTTCCATTTTGAAAGGTATGCCTTGTTTTATGCGTGTATTTGTTTTTTGGGATATGTTAGTCTTTTTGGCAAGTTCACCCTTGTTTATCATAAGAGATTCTCTAATTTCTCTTAAGGAAATTGTATTCATTTTCTGAACCATAGGACCCGTTTGCTTTAATCTTTTTGCTCATTCTGATTGTCGATGATAGATAACTCGACAATAGAATGCCCTGTATAACGATCATGGGAATTTTTTGAAGCGATTTGGGTTTTCAAAAGTTTGCCACCTAATGATTCAGGCTGATTGTATTCCATGTCCAATATATCGCCAACTTTCAATTCTTTGAACACGGAGGAATCTTGTTTTACAAGAATACAGGGTCCATTTGAGGAAATATTTCGCAATTTGAATAGGTAGGTTGGCCCCTTATCATTTAAAAAGAACTGCACACTGTAAAACTCATCCAAAATGGTTCTTTCTTCAGATCTACACTCGGCCAAGTTATTTACGCTTTCATTTCCTATCATAACTAACTCAAACATTTTTACGCTATCCTCATGAAAGTGTTAATTTGATCTTTAACATTAAATTTGAAAAACCTCTGTTTTTTTCGCATGCAAAAACCATGCAAACATATATAATATTGAAGAAAAACTGCCCGAAAATCTTTTTTTCACTCAACGATGAAAAAGCGTAACTTTTTGGACCTGTTTTTCGTCTTACAGAAAAAAATCGGGGGTATTGAAACCAAATGAAAAGGAGGCTATAAGATGGATCAGAAAACCGAAATCATGGTTGCGTTGGGGGTCGCTATCGGCGTCAATTGCATTCCTTGCTTCGATCACTTGTATTCCAAGAGCCAAGAGGTTAAACTGGAGCAAGCTGAAGTCAGAGCTATTGTTGAAATCGCTACCAAGGTCAAGAACGGTGCATCGATTTTCATGAAAAATACCATCGCCGAAGCCCTCGGTGACACACCGGCCGTAGAGCAACCTTGCTGCAGTCAATCAACCTCATCATGTTGCTGATATGAAACAACCGTCTCATAGTTTTTATTCGATTTTCAACCAATACCATGACCGTCTGAAAAAGTTCGTGGCAATTACGATCAGGAATGAATGGGTTGCGGATGATATCGTTCAGGAGGCTTTTTTCCGTGCTCATTCCAAGATCGCCACCCTCAAGGATAACGACAAGATCGGCTCATGGCTTTTCAGTATCGCTTACCGGCTGTGCATGGATCATTTTCGCAAGGAAAGGCGGAATTCTCCGGAGGAAATAGCAGACTTTGGAGGAATGAATACTTCCAGGTATTCTACCACGGAAAGAAAACTGGAGCAGCATCAAATGAGTGTCTGTATACAAAATCAGGTGCTGCTTCTTCCGGAAAATTACCGAACGGTTATTTGGCTTTTTGATGTTTTAGGCTTCACACTGAAAGAAACCGCCGATATTCTTGAGTTAAGTCTTGAAAACGTCAAAATTCGTTTACACCGTGCCCGCAAGAAACTCAAATTCATTTTAAGTCAGAATTGTTCCTTGGAAAAGGATGAGCGAAACGTGCTGGTGTGCGAGCCGCGGAACGGTGTAAATTGGCGAAAAGATAGGGCTGATAGCGAACACGGTTTGATGGATTTTGCAAAAAAACACATCGAACGGAAAAACAAATAATTATCTTCAAGAAACCAATTAAATACTATTCAACATGACCACCAAATTCTTTTTTGCGCGAACAAGTTAACAAGGCTCCTTATTAGACTAAGGTTTGTGAAAATTGGGTCTTATTTGTGTTGTGCATCACGATAATAATTCGGATGCGAAACTTGAGTTATAATTTAATGTTCGCCCCGAAAAGCTCCAGATGTTAGATTTACCTATTATTTATTCAAGCTTGTCAACTACGCACCCTATCTCTTGCGTCAATATGTGGCTCCCGTTACATTAAGTTTTAAATAAATATTGATTTTATTGTTAGCCACACTTAAAACATTTGTTGATAAATATTTCATGGGATAAAAAAATCCCTTCGGGTAAAGTTGATGTTTATAATTCTAAAATAGAATAAGGAAAAGAGCATGGCAGCGAATACGGCGTTTGACAATGAGAAATATATCCAGGAGCAAATATCTGAAATCCTCGAACGTGCTAAAAAATTTGACAATAAGCTCTACCTTGAATTCGGCGGCAAGCTTTTATTTGACTATCATGCATCCCGAGTGTTGCCGGGCTATGATCCCAATATAAAAATGAGGCTTCTTCAGGCGTTAAAAGACAAGGCCAACATTCTGCTTTGCATTTATGCCGGCGATATCGAAAGGAAAAAAATACGGGCTGATTTCGGTATTACCTACGATTCCGACGCCCTCAAACTCATCGACGATCTCCGGGGTTGGGGAATCGACGTTTTAGGAGTTGTAATTACCCGTTTTGAAAACCAGCCGTCAGCCCTGCAGTTTAAAAATAAACTGGAAAGAAGAAACATTCGGGTTTACACTCATCAGTACACCAAGGGGTATCCTACGGATATCGATCTGATCGTCAGCGATGAGGGATACGGCGTCAATGAATATATCGAAACAGATAAACCCCTGGTCATCGTGACCGGTCCCGGACCTGGCAGTGGAAAACTGGCCACCTCCCTTTCCCAGGTATACCATGATTATAAACGGGGCATTTTTGCGGGCTACGCCAAGTTCGAAACCTTCCCGATCTGGAATCTGCCTCTCAAGCATCCGGTGAATGTGGCCTATGAAGCCGCCACCGCTGATATCAGGGATTTTAATCTGATAGATCCTTTTCATCTGGAGGCTTATAATCAGAAGACAGTCAACTACAATCGTGACGTGGAGGTGTTTCCTGTTCTGAAACGAATATTGAAAAAAATAATGGGCGGCGAGCCGTTTTACAAATCCCCCACGGATATGGGGGTCAATCGCGCCGGCTTTGCCATCACGAACGATGAAGCGACACAGGAAGCTGCCAAACAGGAAATTATTCGGCGGTATTTCCGCTATCGGTGCGAATATGTCATGGGTTTGACGGACAAGGAAACGGTTCAACGGGTAGAGCTTTTGATTAAAGACTTCAACCTGGAGTTGGAATACCGGCGAGTGGTCGAACCGGCGCGAACCGCTGCCATAAAAGGCCTGGAGAGCGGCAAGGGCAACGAAGGTATTTTTTGCGGTGCGGCCATCGAGCTCGGAAACGACACCATCGTGACCGGAAACAACTCACCGAAATTTCACGCGGCTTCAAGCCTTATTTTACACGCCATTAAGAATTTAGCCGAAATTCCGGACAAGATTAAATTGCTCCCGCCCAACATCGTCGATTCGGTTCGAAATCTCAAAACCAAGGTGCTCAATGAAAAGACCCTCAGCCTCGACCTGGTGGAAACCCTCATCGCCCTCAGCATCAGCGCGACCGTCAATCCTGCCGCCCAGTTAGCCATGGAAAAATTGGAGGAACTCCATGGGTGTGAAGTCCATATGACCCATATCCCTACACCGGGGGATGAGGCCGGATTGAGACGACTTGGCGTGAACCTCACGAGTGACCCCAACTTTTCTACTAAAGATCTTTTTATCTCGTAACCCTCGTATTTCAGGCTGCTGAAGCTTTCATTATCGTCAGACCGCTTCGATCGTTGAAGGGGGTTTCGGTGCTATGTTGTACGTGACACTGACGATGCCTGGCACATCTCGGATAATCTCGCTGGCGAGTTCCTCGAGGATTTTGAAAGAAAGCGGTTCGGTGTTTCGACCCGCGGAACGGTGTAAATTGGCAAAGAGATTGGGCGGATAACGGACACGGTTTGATGGATTTTGCAAAAAAACACATTGAACGGAAAAACAAATAATTATCTTTAAGAGACAAATTGAATACTAATCCACCTACGTGCAATTTTTTGTTTTGTACGTATACGGTGGCAAAAATCCTTATTTGATGGTGGTCTATGGAAATTGGATCTTAACGTGCAGGGAATTAAAAAGGCAGATGGGATAAAAAATGCAAAGAAAAAAGTACATCACTGCACAGTTTGTTGTGCATGACGCTGTTGGTTCAAGGTTTTTAATGATCATTCAGGTTGGTAAAATATGCATGAAAACGGTCAGCTATTTATTTCTGAACAGATACTTTAAAAATTAATCCTCACCCCAAAAAGAAAATTGTTGCTGGCAAATTCTGCTTCTGTAGTATCGTATTCAGAATCTTCTGTGCCAAAGTAACGGTACTTTACATCGATAGTAACTTTTTCGGTTACAGCATATCCTACTCCTATTCCTATCTGATATGCAAATACTGTATCCTCGTCATTTGAACCGGAAAAGCCTAAGCTAGAGATATCGAGATCATTAAATTCGACTTGAGCAAATCCTAAGCCGGCACTTATATACGGGGTAAATGCACTACTGTTGATAAAATCATAATATCCATTAATTAAGAATGAAAGAGCTGCCGCGTCTCCGGTTTCATCAAAAAAAACTCCCTGCGCACTAATTTTGTCAATGTCATTTTTTTGATAAGATATTTCTCCTTCCACTCTAAATCTATTAAAATCATATCCTAAAGCTGCACCAAATGCTAATCCAGTATCAAATTCAGTATTGACCGTAATGCCCGGGACAGTCGAATCTGTTAAATCGGAATCACTTGCCATGGCAAAACCGATATTACCACTCACATAAAGCCCTTCAGCACTAACGGGAGCAGAAAAAAAGAACACCAGTACACAAACGAAAGTGATTAACAAATATTTTTTCATATTGCACCCCCGATATTTAAGTTTAACGGCCGATTAAACCTTTCCAGCTTAAAATCCAATAAAAGCTCTTCTCCAACTATTTAATTTTATGTTCCAGTTCTTCATAAAAATAAAAAGGGCAAACCCTAAAAAAGGATCTACCCCTATTCAAAAAATGATATCTCAATCATTTTAGGCTCCTTATATATACACTTTAACAGCGGATAGTACAGGTTTCGAATTAAAGATTTAAAAGCGAAATCGTAATAAATTTTGGGCTTCAATTTTTCAATGTTAAAGGCAATGATCTGCTATCTTACAAAATTGAAAATAACACCTTTGTAGTTTATAAATATCCCGTATTATTGGGTTAACTTGGTAACAATCATGACACTTCACTAAATAATCGTCAGGTGAATACTTAAATAAAGCGCCACCCTTCAATCCAAATCCTCCTGATGTTGGTGTTATCTCAATTATTGTCTCGCATCCACAGTCTGAACATTTACCATTTAAAACGATTGTCGATTTCTCTGGATTAGCTTCAAATAATTTTCTTAATATTTCTATCATTAGGAATTATATCCTTCAACTGCTGACTCTGTTCATTTAAAATGTCTTTATTGTTTTGATGTTCTTGGTTTTAGTCTCCTATCAAGCCCGCTTCTTCTTTCCTTACCAGACCTGCGCTCAGGAATATGTATTAAATAAGAAAATTGTCGCCTCTCTACTCCTAATCGCCTCCCTCCGTTATCGATAAGTGTCGGTTTCATGGCAGACTATTTTTTTTAAATCAAATGTTAAAAGAAGAATTGTTTAATACCCGTATAAGACTATATATTTTGTATGTCAAGAAATAAATAATACAATATATGGTAGCAAAAAGCGATGTCATTAATGGGGGGCCTTTAGAAGTCAATTGAGGACAGATAGTGAATGAGGTGGGAACTGATGGTTTCGTGTTTTAACCTTCAATTACCCCTGAACGGTCAAGGAATTTCTGAAGGCCGGGTACTGGTTGCTTGTTGTAGCGCAGCGGAAATCCCGATTGAACGGGGATGGTGGTTTATGAGAAGTGGAGGATAGATTTTTCAAATTTATAAAGTTATTTTTTGATTTTTGTTAAAAGTTTGTGCATGTTCAGCACGAACGTTCCCCACGAGACTAAAAAATTCTGGGAGTTAATAACACTATGTGATATACAAAAAGCAGGTCAAGAATATTTCCTTATTGGATGGTGAGGAAATAACTTAAATACCAGCCATGTAACGAGAGGAAATTATCATGCCAATTAAGGTTTTAATAAAGCGACGATTCAAAGAAGGATATGTTAAAGAAATTAATAAAGTTATTAAGGAGATTCGTTTTGCAGCCATGGATCAGGAAGGGTATATAACCTCTGAGACTATGTGGGACCATGAAGATCCATTTCGGGTTGTGATAGTCTCAAATTGGCGAAGGATAGAATATTGGAATAAATGGAAAAATAGCGATTTGCGGAAATCCATAGAGCAAAAGCTTCAAGAGTTCCTTAGTGGCGAAACTGAATATGAGATATTTAGTCTGGGAGTTAATCCCCCATTAGAAAAGCTGAAAAACAGACCATGAAAACCGGCACGTTTGAAATTTCACTTTTTCTTCGACACAAAAGTAAAACTGCCCGTTAGTATGTGATCCCATACAAACTTCGAGTTTGACCGAACAATCAGCCACTGCGTTTTTATTGAGACGTAACATATCCGGCTTTTCGAAACCTTTTTTAGCTCAATGGTAAGTGAACGAACAGGGATATTTAATCGGTGTGATGATCTCAAACCTTTTTCGTAAATGTTTGTTAATTGGTCTTGATGATTGATACAAGGAGGGGATCAATTATCAAGTACTAATACTGCGCAGTTTTATGTGCATGACTCTTTTGGTTAACGGTTTTTGATAATCATTCAGAATGGTAAAATATGTATGAAAATGTTTGGCAAAGGGCGGCGGCTATTGAAGTGGACAGTGACAATATCCGCATAATCCTCTCAAAGAAGTGGATGACAGACTTTTTAAATTTATAAAGCAAGTCTTTGTTTTTTGTTAAAAGTTTGTACACGTTCAGCACTAACAGCTCCCAAAATACGACTCAAACAAATCTTGTGGCCTGGCAAAAAGGCAGATATGGTTATTGACACCCAACAACCCTTTGAGTATATACTGCATCCTCCACTTTCGTTCCTTTAGGATAAAAAATTTATGCCTGATAAGAATTTATCCACGGGATTTTCCGTTTTCGTTGCATGATATAGCTTTTCAAAAAGAAACCAATTTGTTTAATGATCGGACAGATGCGAATCGTTCTTGTTAACCCGAATCCCATGAAACCACCGGTGACTCCGGTATCTCTGGACTATCTTGGCGCTGCATGCCGTCATGCCGAAATAGACGTCGATTTGGTGGATTGTGCCATTGAACCGGATTGGCGGAAAAAACTCTCTGATGTTTTGACAGATAAGCCGGTTCTCGTCGGTGTTACGCTCCGAAACATAGATGATTCCTATTTCGCGAGTCAGGATTTTTCTCTGCTTCGAGCAATACCGGTACTTGAAACAATTAAACGTTCAACCAATGCGCCGATTTGTCTTGGCGGCGTCGGTTTTTCTATTTTTCCCTCCGAAGTTCTGAAGTTTTGCGATGTGCCTTATGGCATATGTGGAGACGGAGAGGAAAGTCTCGTTAAACTGGCAACGGCGCTCAGAGACAACATTGAATTGGATACGGTGCCGGGATTGGTTTGGATGGAAAACGACAACTTTAAACAAAACGCAATCTTGCCGGTTTCTCTTGAAAAAATAGATTTGGCCTCCAGATCTTTAATTGACAATCAATATTATTTCAAAAACGGCGGGCAAGTCGGGTTCGAAACCAAACGCGGCTGTTCCATGAAGTGCACCTACTGCCCGGAACCATTTATCAAGGGTAAAACGATAAGGCTGCGTCCGCCACAAAATGTGGTGGCGGAATTAACCGATCTTTGTCACCGTGGAATCAAAGTATTTCATACATGTGACTGCGAGTTTAATTTGCCCTATTCCCATGCAATTGAGGTATCCAAATCCATCATCGATTCAGGATTGGGAAGTAAAATCA
>JAOUGB010000511.1 GCA_029857875.1 Desulfobacteraceae bacterium
TTTAAAACAATTTCCATATATTGTCTTCTTTTTTCTATCTCAACATTCTGTTCTCGAAGCAAGCGAGCAGAAAGCTCGAGTTGATCCCTTCCAATACGCAAATCCTTTGTCATTTTATTGAATGAATCGACAAGAGTTCCAATTTCATCATCAGCCACCATAGCGATATTAACACTTAAATCTCCTTCTTTGACTCTAAGGATTCCTTCAGCAAGCACCCTGATGGGTATGGAAATCGTTTTGGCCATGTAGAAGCCAAACCATACTGAACAAAACACCACCAATAAGGCGACAATTGATAGAGTGATGTAGTAGGTAACCTGGATCGGTTTTTTAAGAAGCTTTATCTGCTGATATTCTTCAAAGCCTCTTGAAATTGATGACATTTTTTGGGCAAGATCCGGAGGCATCAGTCTGGCTATCACAATAAAGGCTTGGGCATTGGTGGGTTTTGAGCCAAAAGGAATCGTACAGATGGTTCTGATAAGTTCACCGGAGGGAATTCTTTCAGAGACAGTCCTGACACCTTTTGACGGTATTTCTTTTTGAAGATTATCAGCAGAAATAACGTCAAAGGGCTTATCTTCCAACTCCGGAGCGAGGGCAAATGTAATACGTGTTGCATTGTCTGCATAAATTTCTATGGCATTAAAATTAAACTCACGCTGGACGACCTGTACATAACGGGAAAGTGCTTTTTTGTTGTTCGTATCTAAAAGTTTTTTTGTTGTTATCTGATACGAGATTCTTTCCATAAAAAAATGGCTTCTTTCTTCGGTATGCCAATATAAACTTCGCCCGACGTCTAATGAATTCTCAAGGGCCTGTTCAACTGGAACGTTAAACCAGAACTCAATGCTCGTTGTGATAAAGTTGATGGAAAAGAAAAAAAGTACAATGGTTGGCAAAAGTGAAAGGGCTATGAAAGCTACCACAAGTCTCGTTCGTAGTTTGGTCCCCATGACTCTTCGTTTTCTATCATAAAGCAACTTTACCAGGTTTCTGAAAACAAGAAATATTAACAAGAGAAGTAATAATAAATTGATGTTTATCAATATAAACATCAGGATGGTATTGGAAACGGGGATATCGGCGCCGAAATGAATAATTCTGTTTTCAACAAACGTCAGCAGGGCAACCACAGCAATGATGATAATGCTAATAATGACTTCCCGCTTTCGTCTTTTCATCTCTTCTTCTGAAATAAAAGATGCTGTCTTTTTTCTTCTTTTATTGTTCATTATAACTATTTGTTTTAATAAATGAAGTCTACGGTATACCAATCGGTTTCAAAATCCCAAAGAGAAACAAAAAATAAGACATAATGCAGATAAAAGGGAAGGGTTACTTTGCTAAGTTCGGCCTTGGCTCTTAATTGATAATGCGCACCTTTTTCTAGTTGTTTCAGAGGGACAATTTTTAAGCTGTCAATTTCGCTCATCAGTTTTTGGGCCTCATCGAAAGATTTTGTCACCTGTGGCCCGCTTTTTTCCCAAGAGCGTTCTACAATATACTCTTCTTTCAGATTATTGTATTTAATCGTATTCGTGACTTTTATATCCTCTATATTATTGTCAAACCATAGATTGCGAACTTGATAAAAGCTTAAGTAATATGAAAAGGTCGTGGAAACACCACTTGAAATTGCCGTTTTCATCTTTTCTGTAAAAGCACCTTCAACATTAAGATAAACTAGAAGATCATCCCGTGTGTTTGTAACAATGATATTTGTTAACGTTGCATTCTGGGCAAAAGCCAAATTTTGAACACAAAAGATGATGCCAAAGAGCAAGACAAGTGATTTTCGATTCATAAATTTTATCATATTTGAATTCATCCCGAGCTGTCCCGAGAGTTGGAATTTTTGCTTCGCTCCAACAAACAATGGGTAATTCAAATTTAAAAAACAAAATTTTTACAAGTAACTATAAGGGATAATAAAATATTTAATAGCTGATACCTTTTTAAATGGCAAGAGATTTTGACTGAAAGGAAGGTTTATCTCAAATTAATATGAGGCCCATTAAATGATGAGTCTTGACAATTCCAAGCTATCCAGCATTTCTCACAGCGATTTAACCGGAAAACACATATAGCTTATTGCTTAAAAGGATCAGCCCCACAACAATCAAAACCACACCGGCCACCACATTGACATATTTTAAAACTTTTGAAGCCTTTTTAATAAAAATCAATAGAAAATTGATGAAAATAGAAATAATAATAAAGGGTATGGCCAGTCCGGCTGAATAGATGCCAAGAAGTATAACTCCCTGCCACACGGTTTCCTGGCTGCCGGCAATAATGAGGATTGAGCCGAGTAAAGGCCCTATACATGGACTCCATCCGGCACCAAAGGCCATCCCGATGATCAGCGTCCCTAAAAAATGAAATGGCTTCTTTTCCAGAGTAATCCGCTTTTCAAAATCAAGCCCGGGTATACGGATTAAGCCGGTTAAATGAATTCCCAGAATGATAATTAAAATACCACCGATGATCCTTATTAATTTTTTATACGTATACATCAAGCTGCCGAGATAGGAAGCTGAAGCGCCCATCAAAATAAAAACCAGGGAAAACCCCAAAACAAACAAAAACGTTGAAAGAAATACTTTTTTCCTAATTTCTGAATTATATTCTTCTGTCAACTCCTCTATTGAAAACCCCGTAATAAAGGTAAAGTATGCGGGTATCAGAGGCAGCACACAGGGGGAAAAAAAAGATAGAAGCCCGGCAACAAAGGCGGCTGGAAATGAAACGGTTTGAGTGAACATTATAGCCCTTAAACCATCTAAGCCGGACAGGCCCCGCACCGAATACGGTATCTTCGAAAAGCGAGGCAGCCCGATCTTGAT
>JAOUGB010000512.1 GCA_029857875.1 Desulfobacteraceae bacterium
AACTTGACTGCACTCGCCGGTTGTTTAACGTTGAAGCTAAAAAATTAATAAGGTTATTTCATCAATATTTATGTTATGGTGGAGCAGATCAACTCTTGACAAAAAGTATCGAACCTGAAAATATTTGGATTTTATTTTTAAATGTATTAGACCCAGATCCGATGAAATAATGAATCTATTAACAGCTTACGATATTATTCTCTATTGACTTCTTTTTATTAATTTTTTATTTAATCTGACAGGTTATCTATAATGAAATGGTTTCTTTACGCATTTAGCTTGATCTGGATTTCTTTTGGCGCAGGGCTTATCATCTACACCCGTGAATCGAAAAGCATGATAAAAAGCTTCGTTACGGATCTAGACCGCAGAATTTTATCGGCATTACCGGCCATCTTCGGTGTTTTTCTTGTCATTGCTGCATCGGAAAGCCGTCACTCGTGGTTCATAAGACTAATAGGAATCTTGGCTGTTCTTAAAGGCGGGTTTATATTTTGGAACCCTCAAAACTTGTATGATAAAACTGTTGACTGGTATTTAAACTCGGTATCTGATCAAACGTTTAGGTTTTTTGGAATTATTACACTCATTCTGGGTACCGTCATTTTATCCTGGATATTGTAGGCAGAAAGGAGCAATGGACCATGACACTAACAAAAGCCCAAATCATAGAAGAAATCAGTAACAAAGACGGATTCACAAAGAAAAAATCCATTGAAATAGTGGAAACACTGTTAGATATCATCAAGGGCACTTTAGAATCCGGCGATGATGTTTTGATCAGTGGATTTGGAAAATTCTGTGTAAAGAAAAAGAAAGAGCGTAGAGGCAGAAACCCTGCCACCGGTGATGACATGATGCTTTCAGAAAGAAAGGTCGTTACGTTTAAATGTTCCTCCAAGTTGAGGGATATGGTTAACGGATAATAAACGGATATTAATATAGTAAAATCCTTTACTCACGATACAGAGAGCAAAACTCCTATATGGCTCACAAAGCGGGTAAAATAGATTTTTTCAGACAATCTTAACAATAATGAAGGGATACGAACCTTAAAAGGCCCTTATCGGGCCTTTTGAATAAAACAAGGATGTTGAAAATCAAAATCTCGCAACAGAAATACCTATCTATTGTAAACAATAAAAAAACATAATCAACTCCTGAGAAAAATTCCTGACCCAAATTCCTATATGGAAAGCGTAATTTCGCCTTGAATCTGCCTTAATCCTTTCACTCGCTTTTCTCCCGATTATTCGGGATAAACTCCCGCTCTTTGGGGATTTAGCCCATTAAAATGAAGTCTCCCATCTATAGACAGAAAGAATGACAACCTGATATTGAGCTATTCAATTCGGATTTTTTAAGTTTTTGAAATGAATATTTTTCAAGGAGGCATCCGATGGCAAAAGTCGAACCAAAAAAGAAAATCAACCGGCGAAAGATAACGTTTTCATTCGAATCATCGGATGCAAAAGAGGTTATCCTGATGGGAGATTTTAACAACTGGAACCCAAAAAAGCATCCCATGAAAAAAAATGATACTGGAAAATGGACAAAGACCGTGATCCTTTCTCCCGGACAATATGAATATAAGTTTCTGGTGGATGGCCAATGGAAGGAAGACCCCCAAAATGACCGGATTTGCTCCAACAAGTTCGGAACCTACAACAATGTTTTTAACCTGACGAAACGTTAAACCGATCCGTCTTCTAATAAATCCGGGCTACCCGCGCACACTGTGCTTGGCAGGCTGTCTGTAAAGCGAAGACATTTCACACAACAAATAAATCTCGTTCATACAAAAACAAACAGTAGTATTCAGGGGTAGATTGATGGCATCAAATTTCCGTATCCTTTTTCATCGAAACAGTGACAACCTCCACCTTAAACTCATGGGTGATTTCGACGGTTCTTCCGCACACCAACTGATTAACATCCTCAAAGAACAAAACGGAAACGTCAGCAAAATTTTTATTCATACATGTAACCTTTCTTCCATGGATCCTTTTGGCCTGGATGTGTTCCAAAAAAGCTCTTCTGTCAACAAACTTTCCGATCGCCTGACATTTACCGGTGAATATAGCGATAAAATGGCGTTGGAAGGAAGCAGATTGGCTTGACTTTAGTATAGACTCAAATTTCACACCCTTTAATTCTGCCCAAGTCCCATCTAATGTCACCTGGTTGTGCCTTGTTCAAGTAAATTTCGATGAAGGCGGCCCATAACCATATATTTTCAAAAAGACGATATGAACCTTGAATCTATATTAACAAATGGTATGCCTTTATTTCCCATCATTGTAGAACGCCAAAAGCCGGGATATGGTTTTTCTTGACATTCCAGATTCCTTCGATAAACTCAAATCTGGTGTAGAAATTGGTTCCAGCTAAAAAATCGTATGTGTTCACGGGGTTTGCTTCCTCGTGAACAGTTACAAAAAACCTTTCGAATCATCGTATGACGACTTAATACCTGAATCTTACATGAGGAGGTGACCATGGACAAAATTCTAAGAATCAACATGGGAGACAAAAACGGACCAAAAGCCAGTGAAGGACCGTTGGGCGACTATGCCGGTTTGGGTGGCCGCGGCATGACATCGGCAATTGTCAGCAAGGAGGTACCGCCGTTATGCCATCCTCTGGGAAAAGACAATAAACTGGTTATCGCCCCCGGACTTTTGAGCGGAAGTCATGCTGCTCAGTCCGGACGGGCTTCGGTGGGTTGCAAAAGTCCACTCACCGGCGGTATCAAGGAAGCCAATGTCGGCGGCCAGGGTGCTCAAGTTCTTGCCCGTCTCGGATATGCCGCCATTGTGCTCGAAGGTAAACCCATAGACGACACT
>JAOUGB010000513.1 GCA_029857875.1 Desulfobacteraceae bacterium
CTCTCCGACCGCTTTGGACGAAAACTGTTTGCATCTCTTGGTCTGGTTGTGCTGACGGCCACTTCATTTTTGCTTTATTTTAGCAAGACGCCGATGCAACTCTTGTGGATCTATCTTTTTTTCGGTTCCGGAGTGGCAGCATTCGGTCCGACGATGATGGCCTTTGTGGCTGATTTTTCCCCCACCACTCATTTAGGACGCTCATATGGTTGGTATACTACAGCCCTTTACACCTCAATGAGTTTGGGTCCCGCCATTGGCGGATTCATTGCCGAACAAAGAGGATTTCTTCAGGTGTTTTTCATTTCCGGTATCATCATTTTCGTTACTTTTTGGGTGGTCGTCTTTTTATTGCCGCCAACCCATCTCATTATCGGTGAAAGATCAAAAAAAGAGAAAACGTCGGTCATTATGAAGGGACTTTTGAAAAATCGTCCTCTCTTGAGTTGCTGGCTTGTTACCCTCGGAGGGTGTTTCGCTCTTGGAATGTTTATTACTTTTCTTCCCCTTCACGCTCAAAATCAAAACCTGACCATATGGCAAATCGGTCTTGTTTTTGCAGTTCAGGGGATCTGTAATGCAATATCTCGAATTCCTTTTGGTCATATGAGTGATAAAGTAAAGAATCGAAGCACTCTAGTTGTTATAGGGCTTATTGGATTTGCCGCTTCTATGGCGGGTTTTGGAATATCCACGCGGGTGATTCATTTTGTATCATTTGCCGTTGCATTCGGAACCAGTATGGGGCTGGCATTTACTTCCATCGGCGCCCTTATTGCGGAAGTCGTTCCTGTTGAATCCCGAGGACTTGCAATGGGCGGCTATAATACATGCATCTATTTTGGGATGATGATAAGTTCGGCTTCCATGGGACCGATTATTCGGAAAATCGGCTTTGAAAGCGGGTTCTTTATCACAGCGGTGATAAACTTGTTTTTGGTGGGATTTTTTTATTTACTTATGATAGAGTTTTCCCGTAAGCGATAATATGATATGAATTCTAAGGTTTATAGAGACCTCTGAAAATTGTTCAATTTTGTTCAAGACCAAGAAAGGCGAAAATTTTAGCCGCAGGAATACATTGAGTATTTTGAGGATTAATCCGCCAAAGTTCGGTGGCGGATTAAAATTTGAGCCTGACGCCGGAATTGGGCAAAAGAGGACGTTTTTCAAAGGTCTCTTATGGCAAGAAGTTCTGGTTTGTTGCCCGTTTTGAAACATATCACCTGTTACTCATAACTCAAGTTTCGCACCACTATATTGCTAAAGAGCCTTTGATGTCGCAGGCCAAAACTAACTTTTTATGGAAGAATGAAATGTTGGAATACTGGAATATTGAGAATAAGATTTGAATCATCCTGTTTAAATTGTCAATAAATCCTTCAATCCCATCATTCCATTACTCCATTATTCCACTATTCCAGTTAGGGTGAAGCTCTTAAGTTCAACCCATACGGATATGTGTACGTTACATTAGTAAATATACATGCCGAATTATTGCGCTTAAAATAAGGAACATTTGTTTATGAACCACATGAATCCTCGGACCGTTCACAGAAATCTCATCCTTCGCATTGGCGTGGCAGCGTTTATTATATCGGCTTTATTCGGTTTCGGTGCCTGGCAGTATGGGAAAAAAGACATTGGCCGGGAAATTTTGCTGCGAACGGAAAACGGCTTCAAGATGTTGAACAATCAAATCCGAGACTTATTTGATGATCCAAATGATTTAAAACCATCTGCGATTCAACGTCATCTGGAACAAATCATGAGTAAACGTCAAAATTTTGAACCCGGTCTGTTTGTCTGGATTGGCATTTATGACCTTAATGAAAAGCGGATTGCGCAAGTCAGTGATGCAACATATGAACACATCGAATGGGTTGAAAAGCTGGCGGGGCAAGCGCCAGGTCATCTTCGTAGCCATAAAAACATGAAATTCAACGTTATTAAGCTAAAGGGCATCCCGCATGTACAGATCATTTCACCCATCAAAAACAGTCTGGATGAACTGGCCGCCTATGGGGAGACCGTTTTTGCCGTATTTCCTGATACGTTAAATAATCTGCGAAAACGAGCAATTAATTTAGCACTATTGGCCGTGTTTATTGTGGTTGTGACGACGGCTTTGCTTTACCCGGTTATTATCCATCTATTAAACCGTGTGTCTTCATTGTCGGAGAGACTATTTGAAGCCAATCTTGAAATTTTGAAAGTTTTGGGAAGCGCGGTTGCCAAAAGGGACAGCGATACAGACTCTCATAACTACCGCGTTACCATTATATCCGTTAAGCTTGCCGAGACATGCGGCCTTCCCAAAGATGACATGAAGCGATTGATAAAAGGCGCTTTCCTTCATGATGTGGGGAAAATCGGCATTGAAGATGAAATCTTGCATAAACCCGGACGGCTGACCACAGATGAATTTCAGTTGATGAAAAAGCACGTCGCCTACGGGATTGATATTGTAAATAAGGCGGAATGGATTAAAGAAGCAGTGGATGTGGTTGGTTATCACCATGAAAAATATGATGGCAGTGGTTACAATAGTGGAATAGAAGGAGGAACGGTTCCTATAATCGCCAGGATTTTTGCAATAGCCGACGTCTTTGATGCATTGGGTTCCCGCCGGCCGTATAAGGAGCCGCTTTCTTATGATGAGACCATGGAGATTATACGGGCCGGAAGGGGAAATCACTTTGATCCTGTATATGTTGATGCGTTTGAATCGATATCAAAATCGATATATGAAAATTATGCAGGAAGAGAGGATGAAGGGCTTGCAGAAGAGCTCAATAGCATTATCAAAACATATTTTTATGAGTAATAA